>NZ_JAVTWB010000253.1:99150-141157 GCF_032229525.1 Accumulibacter sp.
CGCCGCCTGACAACTACTGGAGAACACGATATGTTCAAGAACCTCCTTATTCCCACCGACGGTTCGGCCGTTTCGCGCCAGGCCATCAAGGCCGGCATCCAATTGGCGCAGGCGCTCGGAGCCAAAGTCACCGGCTACTACGGGATCGTCATGTTGGCGCCCTCTGTTTTCGGCGATGGCGATCTCATTGAAAAAAGCTTGGTGCGCAAGCTCGACCGGTTGGCGCGGGATACGGGAGAGAAGTATCTCGACGAGATCTCCCGGGCCGCTGCCGCCGCCGGGGTCGACTATTCAGGGGTCATCAGCAAGCCGGCATCGGCTTACGAAGGGATCATCGAGGTTACGAAGAAGAAGCGCTGCGACGCCATCTTCATCGCCTCACGGGGCCGCAGCGAGATCAAGAAGCTGCTGCTTGGCAGCGTCACGCAGAAGGTCCTGTCGCACGCGCAAGTGCCGGTGATCGTCTACCGATAACAGCGACGACTCTCCGGATTAGCCGTTGCACCCCCCAATGCCGATGGCAACCTCCGTGGCCCCCGCCTGCGTCGCCGGCGGTTCTGCCTAGCCGGCGACCCAGAGTATCCACGGGGTGCCGATGACCAGAAACACCAGGGTGCAAAAACCCGTCGTCGCCAGTCCCAGGCGATATAGTTCCCCCTGCTTGAGATAGCCGCTGGCGACGAAGATGATGTTCTGGCTGCCACCCTGCGGTGTAATGACCGAAAAGTAGCTGCTGGCAAACAGGAGCGCATAAGCCATCAAGGCGACGGGAACCCCGGACTTGACGCCGACATCGAGAAACACGCCGAGCAAGGCCAGCACCTGCGCGTTCTGGCTGACGAAACCAAAGTGCAGCAAGACATAGATGACCAGCAAGGCGACATAGGCGACCGGCCAGGCGAGCCCTTCGAGCCCCACCGCCAGTCGTTCCCCGACGTAGCCCATGAAGCCCATTTCGTTGAGCTGGCCACTCATGCCAAAAAGTACCGCCAGCCAGATGAACGTCACCAGCGTGCCGCCCTGCTTACTCATGTCGTCGAGTGTCAGAACGCCGGTGACCAGCAAGGTGGCAAGGCCGGCGAGTGCGATTGACGTCAGGTTCAGCTTGTAGGGAGCGGCGAGTATCCAGCCGGTGATCATGATGGCGAAGGTCACTGCCGTAATCCACTCGTTGCGCGACATCGGCCCCATTGTTCGCAACTCTTTGCGGGCGTGCTCCGGCGCATCCGGGGTGTTGGTGATTCCGGGGGGAAAAAGACGATAGAGCAGCAATGGCAGCAGGGCGATCACCACCAGACACGGTACCGAGGAGGCGAGCAGCCACGAGCCGAAATCGACCTTCAGCCCCTGCGCGGCGGCCAGCGATGCGCCGACCGGATTGCCCGAGGTGGCAGTGAACCACAGCGCCGACGAGATGGCCAGGCTGGACATGCCGCAAAACATCAGATAACCGCCGAGGCGCCGCTTGCTCTCGTCGTCGGGCGTCGAACCGCTGCTCTGCGCCAGTGACAGGATAATCGGGAAGAGCACGCCACCGCGCGCGGTATTGCTCGGGAAGCCAGGGGCGATCAGGGTATCGGTGATAAAGATGCTGTACGCCAGGCCGAGCGTCGATTTCCCGAATACCGAGACTACATAAAGGCTGATCCGCTTGCCTAGCCCGCTCTTGACCACCGCTTGCGAGACCAGGAAGGCGGTGACCACCAGGAGCACGATGGCATTGGCGAACGCGCCGTAGGCCTTGGCTGGGGTCAGCGTATTGGTGAGCACCACGATCGCGCAGGCGAGCAGCGCCGAAGTGAATAGCGGGAAGACATTGAGCACCACCGAGGCAATCGCTGACGCGAAGACGGCGAAGAGGTGCCAGGCCTCGATGGTCAGCCCCGCGGGAACCGGCGCAAACCAGAGGCCGAAGAACACCAGCAGGAGGCCCACCAACTTGACGATTCTTGCCGTTCCGAAAGCGCTTGCACTCATTGCTGACCTCCTGAAACGCTGGGAGCAACTACATCGGGTGAGGCCAGGCGCGCCCAGCCGTTCAGGCCGACGACTCGCCCGGTTAATTCCTCGCCGCCGAGATCACCGATGCGCTGCCATCTGAAGCTGTATTCGCCGACGATTCCGGCATAGCGACCGGTGCCGCCGGTAAACTTGCCTTCGATCAGCTTGCCGGGGCCAACTGCCTCACCGCGCAGGATGCTGAACGCCTGGTCACCATGCTCATCGGTCCACACACTGCGCCCCAGTAGTCCGGTAGTAGGGTCGGAGAAGCCGATCACTTCCGCCCTGAAAGCCAGATCCAGTCGCTGTTTGCCGCTCAGCATCATCGATCCGCTGAGCTTGAAAATACCTGACTGCTGTCCCGGCCCGACATCCAGGATTTGCCGGTTCCCTATGGCCGTCCAGTTGCCCGTGAACGGTCGTATCCCGTCGCTGGGCACCATCGGTGCAGGCGGCGTCTCCGGCTCGCCGCAGGCTGTCACCAACAGCACGCCGAACAGGGCGATGGCGCGCACGCAATGGCGTCTGCATGATTCGCTTGATGAACGCATGGTCATGCCTCCAGGCAGGCAAAGAAGGGGCAAGAAGCTAGCGTCGGCCTCGCCGCTATCTCGGCAGGTGGTCGCGATGGCCCTCAAGCGGCAGACTAGCACCTTGTTTTCGGCAAGGCCAAGATTTTTGCTACGACATTGACAACTTCCCTGCCGGTTGCCAATGTCGTAGCTAGTATTGACGGATCTTCCCTCGAAACAGGGCGTAGGTCGGTAGTCAGGACGATTCGGCATTCCACGCTTTCGTGGGCGAGTGCGTCGCAGGCACTATTTGCCGGTCATAGTCTTTGCGAAGTCACTATCATCACATCGATCCCAATGCCAATGGCGAGGATGGCTGCGCCGAGCGATAGGCCCCGATGAAGCCAGTAGGTGCCTCTGCCTGCGGCCATGCTCAGCGGCCACGCTGCCAGGGCGGACAAGGCCGCCATGCCCGTGATGGAGCCGATTCCGAAGACTGCGACGTAGGCCACGGCAATCAGCGGTTCCCGCGTCGCTGCGACGGCGAGTGCCAGCAGGCCCGCGGAGCCGGCGGCACCATGGACCAGGCCGACCACCAAGGCACGCAGCGGAAACGCGTCGGGGTGGCGGTGGGCGTGTGGATCTCGGGCGTGGGGCACGGTGGCGCGCTGGTGGCCGTGCGCGTGGATGTGCGGGTGGCCAACATCGTGCGTGTGAGCATGGAAATGCACCCGCTGCGCCCGCATCCGGCGCAGCGCATCCAGACCAAGCAGAACCAGCATCACTCCGACCGCGAACTCCAGGGCCGCGGCCATGGTGTCAGTCAGCGTCAGCCCGAACAGAATCACCACTGTGCAAATTGCAAACAGCGTGCAGGCGTGGCCGATACCCCAGACTGCTCCGCGCAGTATTGCACCGCGTGCGCCAGCCTGCCGGTCGACGGCCATTGCGCCCACCGCTGCCAGGTGGTCGGCCTCCAGGGCATGGAGCACCCCGATCAGAAACCCGAGCAGTAAAAAGCTCCCCATACTGTTCTGTCCTCCACGGCCAACCGGGTTCTCGACGAGCCTGGCGCCGATGGAAATCCCGGCTTTGCGGAGCCAAGCCGGTTCCCCGCAAGAAAACCGGCCAGCCAGCAGTGCTTTAGAACACTTCCGGGACGTACTTTACGGGATGGTCACTTTCCTGGTGCTTGCCGGCGCTTTGCCGCTTGGGCAGGGTGATTTTCGGTGCCGTCGGCACTTCGTAGGGGATGCTCTTCAGGATGTGCCTGATGATGTTCAGCCGCACCCGCTTCTTGTCGTCTGATCGCGCCGCGAACCACGGCGCCCATTCGGAATCGGTGGCCTCGAACATGGCGTCGCGGGCCCGCGAGTAGTCGTACCAGCGGCTGTAGGACTTGAGGTCCATCGGTGACAGCTTCCATTGCTTGCGCGGGTCGGTGATGCGCGCCTCGAGGCGGCGTGTCTGCTCGTCCATGTCGACTTCGAGCCAGTACTTGAGCAGGATGATGTCGTTCTTGCTGACCATGAGTTTTTCGAACAGCGGCGCTCCCTTGAGGAAGTCCTGCACCTGCTCGTCGCTGGCGAAACCCATGACGCGCTCGACACCGGCGCGGTTATACCAGCTGCGGTCGAAGATCACCACTTCGCCGGCTGCCGGAAAGTGCGGCAGATAGCGTTGCAGGTACATCTGGGTCTTCTCGCGGTCAGTTGGCGCAGGCAGGGCGACGGTCCTGAAGACGCGCGGACTGACGCGGCCGGTAATCGCCTTGATGGTGCCGCCCTTGCCGGCGCCATCACGGCCTTCAAAGACGATGATTACCTTGAGGCCCTTGCTGACCACCCATCGCTGCAGGTGCACCAGCTCGGCCTCGAGTTTTTCGAGTTCCTTCAGGTAGGCCTTGTTGGACATTTTCTTCGCTGGCACCGAGGTGTCACTGACGGCTGATGGTTCCCGCGTATCGGGGCTGGAGATGTGCTCGCGCTTGGCCTTCTTACCTCGCTTGGCTTTCTTGCTCATCTGTTTCTCCTGGTGATTGAAGGTGACGTGCTGTTGTGGGAGCCTGTGCGGTGAGCATCGCCGATTCTGGTTTCGCTCGCTGATCGGGAGGTTTGAGACGTCGCTGGAGCGGGGCCATGATCGCAACGGGCAGGATTAGCGTGTGGGGCCTGGATCCTGCGTGGCATCCTTGTCGGGCTTGCTGCTGGACATTTCCGCGGCCTCGTTCACCCAGCCGCCGCCCATCGCCAGGTAGAGGTTGATCATCGCCTGCAACTGCGTCTGCTGCGTCTGCGTGTATTGCAGTTGAACGTTGAACAGGCTGCGCTCGGCATCTAGGACTTCGATGTAGCTGGTATAGCCGTTGTCGTAGCGCAGTCGCGCGGTCGCTGAATACTGCTGCAGCGCCTGCACCTGCTGCCTTTGAGCGCGCAGTTGCTCGCGTGTCCGGTCCTGATTGATCAGGGCATCATTGACTTCGCGGAAGGCTTCCTGGATCGCTCGCTGATAGGCGAACAGCGCTTGCTGCTGCGCGGCCTCGGCTTCCTGCACCTGACCGGCGATGGCGCCGGCGGTGAAGATCGGCATGCTGATCGGTGCCGCGTATTGCCAGACCTTCGATTGGCTGTTGAACAGGTTGCTCAGGCCGTTGCTGGCGTAGCCGAGCAGGCCGGTCAGCGAGATGGTCGGAAAGTAGGCCGCTTTGGCCGCACCGATCAGCGCGTTGGCGGCGATCAGGTTCTGCTCGGCCAACTGGATGTCGGGCCGGCGTTCGAGGAGATCGGATGGCAGTCCGGCGGGGATGGTTGGCAGCTTGAGCTGGTCGATGTTCTTGCCGCGGGCGATCGGTCCTGGATTGCGACCGAGCAACAGGCTTAGGCCATTCTCCTGCTGGGCGATCGCTTTTTCGATCGGCGGGATGCTGGCCAGCGCCTCGTCGTACTGCGACTTGTTCTGGCTCAGTTCGAGCACCGAGATGACACCGCCCAGGTAGCGATCCTTGAAGACGTCGTACGACTCGCCGCGGCTTCTGGCCGTCGACTGCGCGATTTCCAGCTGACGATCGAGGTCGCGAAGATTGATGTAGGCGCCTGCGACGCGGCCGACCAGCGACAGGACAACCGCTCGGCGCGCATCTTCGCTGGCCAGCAGTTGCGCCTTGGCGGCTTCGTTCAAGCGGCGGATACGCCCCCAGATGTCGATCTCCCAACTGGCGGCGATCATGGCCTGGTAGCTGTTGTAGGTGGAAGGGCTGCTTGCTCCCGGAAGCGTACTGCGCTGCCGGCTGGCCTCGTAACTGGCACCCACCTGCGGGAAGAGTTCGGCGCGAACGATGCCATAGCGGCCGGCGAACTCCTCGATACGGGCGCTGGCGATCAGCAGATCGTGGTTGTTGCGCAGCGCGGTGGTCACCAGTTCGTCGAGGACCGGATCGTCGAACTGCTTCCACCAGGGGGTGTTGGCGAGGTCGTTGGCGGTCTGTTCGGTGAGGCGCCAGGCCGGTGGCGTCTCGACCTGGGGGCGAAGGTAGTCGGGGCCGATCATGCAGCCACTGGCGAGCAGGGCCAGCAGTGCCGCTAGCAAGGACTTACGCATGGCCGCCCCCTTCCGCTGTGGCAACCTTCTCGGCTGGCTGGGCGCTGCTGTCGCCGTCGCCATCGTCGTCAGGGTGACGATAGGGACCCGTATAGCCTTTGTGCGCCAGTTTCTCGACGACGTAGAAAGATACCGGGATGATGAAAACGGCGATACAGGTCGCCGCCAGCATGCCGCCGATGACCACGCCGCCCATCACCTGGCGTGAGATGGCGCCGGCACCGGTGGACAGGGCCAGCGGCACCAGACCGAAGATAAAGGCAAAGGAAGTCATCAGGATCGGCCGCAGGCGGAGCTGGGCACCCTTGAGCGTTGCCTCGGCCAGCGAGAGTTTGCCTTTCTCGTACTCCAGTTTGGCGAACTCGACGATCAGGATGGCGTTCTTGGCGGCCAGACCAATCAGCATCACCAGCCCGATCTGCGCATAGATGTTGTTTTCCTGGCCACGCAGCAGCAGTGCGGCGAAAGCGCCGGCAACGGCGATCGGGGTTCCCAAAAGGACCGAAAACGGCAGTGACCAGCTCTCGTATTGCGCGGCGAGAATCAGGAACACGCAGAGCAGAGAAAAGGCGAAGATGACCATTGGCGAAACGCCCTGCTGGGCGCGCTTTTCCTGATACGACATGCCCATGTAGTCGTAGCCCATTTCCTTCGGCATGGTCTCGGCGAATACGTCTTCGAGTGCCTTCATGACCTGGTCCGAGCTGTAGCCGGGCGCCGCCGAGGCATTGATCTGGGCGCTGCGGTAGAGGTTGTAGCGCATGGTGAACTCCGGCCCGGCGATGTTGCGAATCGACGTCAGCGCCGAAAGCGGCACCGTTTCACCTTTGGCATTGCGCACCGAGAACTGAGCGATATTCTCGATGTTGGTGCGGTAGTCCCCCTCGGCCTGAACGTAGACCTGCCACTGGCGTCCGAAGCGGTTGAAGTAATTGATGAAGCCGCTGCCCAGGAAACTCTGCAGCGTCTTGTAAACATCATCGATGTTGACCCCCTGTTTGAGCACCTTGTCGCGGTCTACGTCGATGAAGAGTTGCGGCACCGTGGGCCGGAAGGTGGTCGACACGCCAGCCAATTCGGGGCGCTTTTTCGCCGCTTCGACGAACTTGTTGGTCTGCTCGGAGAGAAAGGCGATGTCCTTGCCGGCGCGATCCTGGAGAATGAAGGTCGCGCCGCCCGAGGTGCCAACGCCGGGGATCGCCGGTGGTGGAAACGAGAAGCCAATGGCGGCGCTGACGCCGCTGAGCCGCTTGTTCAATTCGGCCTTGATCGCTTCGTACTGCTCTTCGGGTGCCTTGCGCTCGGCCCAGTCTTTGAGGGTGATGAAGAAGAATGCGCTGTAGGTGTTCTGAACCTGGCTCAGCATGTTGTAGCCGATCACCGTGGTCGTGTACTGGACGCCCGGCACCCCCATGATCAGCTCTTCTGCCTGCTTGGCGACCTCCCGTGTGCGTTGCAGTGAGGCTGCATCGGGGAGCTGTATGCCGGCGTAGACGTAGCCCTGGTCCTCGTCCGGCAAAAAGCCACTGGGCGTGATCTTGCCCAGGAACCCGGCGGCGACGGTAAGGCCGAGCAGGAAGAAGAGGCTGAGCACGCTCTTGCGGATGGCCATCCGGCAGGTGCCAACGTAGCCGCCGGTGAGCCGGTTGAAGCCCTTGTTGAACCAGTCGTAGAACTTCTGGAGCGGACCGGTTCCTCTGACCTTGGGCTTGAGCAGCAGGGCGCAGAGGGCAGGGCTGAGGGTCAACGCGTTGACCGCGGAGATGATCACCGACAGGGCGATGGTGACCGCGAACTGCTGGTAGAGCTGCCCGGTGATGCCCGGAATCATGGCCGTCGGCACGAACACCGCAGTCAGGATGACGGCGATGGCGATCACCGGGCCGGTGACCTCGTCCATCGCCTTCATGGTTGCCGCCTTGGCCGACAAGCCTTGCTCGATGTGGTGCTCTACCGCCTCTACAACGACGATGGCGTCATCGACCACCAGGCCGATGGCCAGCACCAGTCCGAACAGCGACAGCGTATTGATCGAGAAACCGAAAACCGGGAAGAGCATGAAGGTGCCGACCAGCGAGACCGGTACGGCCAGCAGCGGGATCAGCGTTGCGCGCCAACCTTGCAGGAAGGCGAAGACGACGATGATCACCAGGGCGATCGCCTCGAGTAGCGTGTGCTGGATGGCCTTGATTCCCTCGGTGACCGACAGGGTGGTGTCGAGGGCGACGACGTATTCGAGATCTGGCGGGAAACTCTCCTTGATGGTTTTCATCAGTGCCTTGGCACCATCGGCTGCCTCGAGGGCATTGGCGCCGGGCATCTGATAGATGGCAATCAGCGTGGCGGCCTTGCCATCGAGCCTGCCTTCCATGTTGTAGGTTTGGGCACCGAGTTCGATGCGTGCCACGTCGCGAACGCGAACGATCGAGCCGTCCGGGTTGGCGCGCAGCACGATGTTGCCGAATTGCTCTTCACTCTCCAGCCGACCCTGCGCGCGCACCGCGTAGGTAAATTCCTGCCCCTGCGGCACCGGTTCGGCACCTACCGTTCCCGCCGGATTGACCGTGTTTTGCGCCTTGACCGCGTTGACGATTTCCGGAATGGTGATGTTCAGCTTGGCCAGTTGATCGGGCTTGACCCACAGCCGCATGGCGTACTGGCCGGCGCCGAAAACGGTGACGCTGGCGACGCCCTTGACCCGCGTCATCTGATCGTTGATGTTGATGTAGGCGTAGTTGGAGAGAAAGACGCCGTCATAGGTGTTGTTCGGTGAGTAGAGCGCGAACATGACAAGGGGCGACGCGGTCGACTTCTGTACCGTGACGCCGAAGTTGCGTACGTCGGCCGGGAGCTGCGAATCAGCCTGGCCTTGCCGCATCTGGGTGAGGATTTGATCGGTGTTGGGGTCGGTGGCAATATCGAAGTTGACCGTCAGCGTCGACTGGCCGTTGTTGGCATTGATCGAATACATGTAGTTCATGTTGTCCACGCCCGACATCTGCTGTTCGATCGGGGTGGACACCGCCTGTTCAACGGTCAGCGCGTCAGCGCCGGTGTAAGAACTGTTGACCTTGATCTCTGGCGGGACGATGTTCGGGAACTGGGCGATCGGCAGTCCCGCCATCGCCACCAGGCCGATCAGCGTCATCAGGATCGAGAGGACCATGGCGACGATCGGCCGATTGATGAAGAACTTGGCCATGGCCGCTTACCCCTTGCTTTCGGACGCGGGGGCCGCGGGTTTTTCCCCGGCTTTGGCCGGTTTGGTTGCGGTGGCCGGTGCTGATGGCGCGAAGGGCTTCGGATTGACCGTGCTCCCTTGCCGGGCCTTCTGGGTTCCTTCGGCGATGACTTTTTCGCCAGGCTGCAGGCCGCTGGCGATGATCCAGTCCGAACCGATCCGCTCGCCGACGGTGACCGGACGGATGTCCACCTTGTTGTCGGCGCCGACCACGGCCAGCAGGTACTTGCCCTGGATTTCCGTGACCGCGCGCTGCGGTACCAGCAGCGCCCCCTCGTTGACCGACATCGTTGCCCGGACCCGGCCGTACTGGCCGGGGCGGAGCAGGTGGTCGGGATTCGGGAAAAGGGCGGCGGCCTTGAAGGTGCCGGTGGTCGGGTCTACCTGCCGATTGAGTACCGAGAACTTGCCCTGTTCGGGGTAGACTGAGCCGTCTACCAGGATCAACTCGAGCGGAACCTTACCGCGCTCGTGTGTGGGGCCTTCGGCGAGAATTGCCCGGGCCAGGGGGAGGTACTCGCTCTCGCTGAGGTTGAAGTAGACCTTGATCGGATCGACTGTGGACACCGTGGTCAGTTCCGTCGGCATGCTCGGGCTCAAGAGGTCGCCGATCTGGGCCTTGGCGATGCCGGCGATGCCGTCGATGGGCGAGGTGATGCGGGTGAAGCCGAGGTTGAGTTTCGCGGTCTGCAGGGACGCTTCGGCGGCGTCGAGCGATGCCTTTGCCGACAATTCGGCACCGGTACTGTCATCCAGATCTTTCTGGCTAACCGCATTTTTCGCCGCCAGAGGCTTGACCCGCGCCAGGGTGGCGCGGGTCGTTTCGTACAGAGCGCGCTGCTGGGCGCGCAGCCCCTTGGCCTGGTCAACAGCGGCCTCGAACGTGCGTGGATCGATCTCGAAGAGCAGCTGCCCCTTTTTCACCAGATCGCCTTCCCGATACTTCTGTTTGATCAGATAGCCGGTCACTTGCGGACGGATGACGGCGTTGACGTCCCCGTCCAGCGAGCCGATCCACTCAGCATAGATCGGCACATCCTTTTGTGCCACGGTCACCACTTCGACGATCGGTGGTGCGGGCGCTGCGGCTTTCTCCTTGCTGTCACAGCCTGTCGTGAGCAACAGGGCCACGCCGGCCAAGCCCGCGGCCGTGCAGCCGAGAGCATGGCGCACGCATGAAGAAGAAAATGTCTTGGAGGTCATGACGGCTCCTGCTTTGGGACTGTGGGAGTGGTGTGTTGCTGCTCGGAGAGTTCGCGAAGTGGACGAGAATAATCGGGCGCAGGGACGCCTCGCGCTCTCCGCTCGTTCGGGGAAAGTGAAGTTCCCGATTGCATAGGCGACGATTATGCCGGATGTGAGGTCGCGAATCCAGCCCGACAAGGTCGCCCAAGCGAACGGCCGGACAGGGGGGCTGCCGGCGAGGCGGGCCTTCCCGGCTGGTTGATGCCCGCCGGGAAGGCCCGTTCCTCACGCAAGGAAGAACTGCGGACTTACTTGCGCGTTTCGACCATCACCATCGGTTCATCCGCGACCACTGCCGTTTCGCGCTTGCGGCGGGGTTGAGGCGCCGGCTCAGTGCTTTCCGGTTGCCGCGCTTGAACCTTGTCTTTGCTCGTTTCAACCATCACCATGCCGCTGCTTTCGATCGCGGTCGGGATACCCGGTGACGCCGCTGCAGTCTCGACGCGTTCGATTACTGTGGCGACTACCTCCACCGCTGGGGCTTCGATGGCCTTCCGAACCGCGGCGCTGGTCGGCTCTTCAACTGCGGCGGGCTCTTCGACCACCGTCGGCGTGTCGACTGCTGCCGGGACCTCGTGGGCTACGGGAGCTTCGACGACCAGCGCTGCCAGGCCTTCCTCGGCCATGACTTGAGCTTCGCCAGAAACGGCAGTTGTTCCATCGGCATCGACAGTCGCAGCCGGTGTGGTGTCGATGGTTGGCGCTGGCGTTGCTGCTGGCGCCGTATCAGCCGCCATGCTGACCTGATCGGCCGTGTCCGCGAGCGGGGTGGCGCTTGTGGCTTGCTCTGGCGTGTAGACGGCAGTGGCCGCAGTTGCTGCCGCGACTCCGCTCTGCAGCAGGTCAAGTTGTTTCTCGGGGCTCTCCAGGGTCTCGGGGCTCTCGGTTTTCTCGCCGCGATCCCGGCGACCACCGCGACGGCCGCGGCGACGTGGGGCAGTGCCGGTTTCGTCGCCTGTCCGCCCGGGCGCGGGGCCATTGCCCGGGGACGGGGCCGGCGGCTGAACGTCGGCTGTTGCCTCGGCGACTGGCGCCGCGTTCTGGTCCTTGCGTTCGCCGCGCGGTTCGCCGCGCGGGCGACGGGGTGGACGCGGCTCGCGAGGTTTCTGTGGCTCGTTCCGGGCGTGCGCTGATGCCTGTGCCTGTTCCTGCTGCGGCGGCGTTTCTTTCTGCTCGCGGTTGACACCGTCGGCAGGTGCGTCACGCGTTTCGTCGCGGCGATTGTTGCGAGGGTTGCTCCGGCGGGGCTCGCGCCTCGCCTCACGCGGCGGGCTGCTGGCGCGAGCTGGCTTGGCGGCTTCCGGAGCGGCTGCGGGTTCGGGCTTGTGCTGGAACCAGGACAATATCCTGTTCAGGAAGCCGCCCGTCTGCACTCCAGGTTTCTCGACATCGCTTGCTGGCGTTTCGCTGCGCATCGGCGCTGGCTGGGACGGCGTGATGCCTTTGATCGCTGCTTCCGGCCGCGGCGCTTTCGCGTCACCGCCGGCTGCCGTCTCGCTGCCATCGGCTACCGTAGGCATTTCGACCATGCGGTAGGATGGCTGCTGCAGCTCGTCCTGGACCAGTTCGTCCTGGCGAACACGAACGATGGTGTGTTGCGGTGTTTCCAGGTGCATGTTCGGAATCAGCAGGACGGCGACCTTGTGCCGCAGCTCGACGGCCTGGACGTCGGTACGCTTCTCGTTGAGCAGGAAAGTGGCGACGTCTACCGGTACCTGTGCATGCACTGCCGCCGTGTTGTCTTTCATCGCCTCCTCTTCGAGGATGCGCAGGATGTGCAGGGCAGCCGACTCGGTGCTGCGGATGTGGCCCGTTCCCGAACAACGGGGGCAGGCGATGTAGCTGGTTTCAGCGAGTGCCGGGCGCAGGCGCTGGCGTGACAACTCGAGCAGGCCGAAGCGGCTGATCTTGCCGGTCTGCACGCGTGCGCGGTCGAAGCGCAGGGACTCGCGGACGCGATTCTCGACGTCACGCTGGCTGCGCGCGCTCTCCATGTCGATGAAGTCGATGACGATCAGGCCACCGAGATCGCGCAGACGCAACTGGCGGGCGACTTCTTCCGCGGCTTCGAGGTTGGTCTTCAGCGCCGTTTCTTCAATATCGGCGCCGCGTGTCGAGCGACCCGAGTTCACGTCGACCGATACCAGAGCCTCGGTATGGTCGATGACGATGGCGCCACCCGACGGCAGACTGACCTGGCGTGAATAGGCGGACTCGATCTGATGCTCGATCTGAAAGCGCGAGAACAAGGGCACATCGTCGCGATAGCGCTTGATACGATTGACTGTCCCTGGCATCACGTGTGCCATGAACTGTCCGGCCTGTTCAAAGACGTCATCGGTGTCGATCAGGATCTCGCCAATATCCGGTTGGAAATAGTCGCGGATGGCGCGGATGACCAGACTTCCTTCCTGATAGATCAGGAAGGCGCCCTTCTGCTCCTGTGCAGCGGCTTCGATCGCTTTCCACAACTGCAAAAGGTAGTTGAGATCCCATTGCAGTTCTTCGGCGTTACGTCCGATCGCCGCCGTGCGGGCGATCAGGCTCATCCCTTGCGGGACCTCCAACTGATCCATCACGTCGCGCAGTTCGGTGCGCTCACTGCCCTCGACGCGGCGCGAGACACCGCCGCCGCGCGGGTTGTTCGGCATCAGTACCAGATAGCGACCGGCCAGACTGACGAAGGTCGTCAGTGCGGCTCCCTTGTTGCCACGTTCGTCTTTGTCGACCTGGACAATCAGTTCCTGGCCTTCGCGCAGTGCTTCCTTGATGGTTGCACGACCCGCTTCGACACCAGGTTGAAAGAAGGCGCGGGAGACCTCCTTGAACGACAGGAAACCATGCCGTTCGGAGCCGTAATCGACAAATGCCGCTTCCAGGCTGGGTTCGATACGGGTAATGACCGCTTTATAAATGTTGCTCTTTTTCTGTTCCTTGGCGGCCGATTCAATGTCCAGATCAATGAGTTTCTGACCGTCGACAATGGCGACACGCAGTTCCTCGGCCTGTGTCGCGTTAAAAAGCATGCGTTTCATAATAAATTGGGCTCCCACGCGCTCTCACGGGGGAATTGCCTGCTCCAGGCAGCGACGGATTAGTTGTTTGGTGGGTTGCTTGAGAGGCTCTCCGATAGGGCAACTAATAGGGCTAGCTCGCCGACTTGATCAGTCGTCTGGCCTTTAAATTCAAGGACTCCGGAATCTGCCTGGGGCGGTCCGCAGGTGCTGGGCGCGCGCAGTTCAAGTAGTATCGCTACTTAGTGGTGAGCGTACTTAACCAGGTGAATTGCGTTGAGTGATCTTGCGCAGGTTGGCGCAAGCGAGGCGGCTGAGGCCTGCCGGAAAGTGCGTCGCAATTGCTTTAGAATTGGCGCCGCTCGACGGTCTCACGGGTCAGCGCCTCTTTCAACTCCAGACGCAAAACGAGCAAAGTATATTCAATATGGCCGAAGTTAGCAAAAACTCCGTGATCCATGAACTGATCACCGAGAACGAACACGGGCAGCGATTGGACAATTTGCTGCTGAAGAAGTGCAAAGGCGTGCCAAAGAGCCATGTTTACAGCGTGGTGCGTAGCGGCCAGGTGCGAGTGAATGGGCGGCGGGCAGCGGTTTCCTACCGTTTGCAGACTGGCGACGTGGTGCGCATTCCGCCGATGCGTACGGCCCGCGTCGAGCAGGAGGTGGTGGACGGGGCGGCACTGAAGGTGCAACTGCCCGTGGTCTACGAAGACGATGGCTTGCTGATCGTCGACAAACCGGCCGGCATTGCCGTGCACGGCGGCAGTGGTGAGAGCTTCGGCGTCGTCGAGGCGCTGCGCCGGCAGCGGCCGCAGGCTCGTTTTCTTGAACTTGCGCACCGGCTTGACCGCGAGACTTCCGGCCTGCTGCTGCTCGGCAAGAAGCGTTCGGTGTTGCTTGCCCTGCACGAGATGTTCCGCGCGGGTGCCCGCGGTGGTAGCGAACGCGGCGCGGACAAACGCTATCAGGTACTGGTGCTTGGGCGCTGGATGGACCCACTACGCAATGTCAGGCTGCCTTTGCACAAGTATCTGCTGGAGTCGGGCGAACGCCGCGTTCGTGTGGCGGAGGAGGGCAAGGCGGCACATACGGTGTTTCGGCTTTTGGCGCGCTGGGAGCGTTACAGTCTGCTGGAAGCGGAACTAAAAACGGGCCGAACCCACCAGATTCGCGTCCATCTTGCACACCTCGGTTATCCGATTGCCGGCGACGAAAAGTACGGTGATTTTGCGCTCAATCGGGCGCTCGCCCGGGAGGGGTTGAAGCGGATGTTCCTGCATGCCGGAAAGATCAGCCTGCCGCATCCGCAGGATGGTCGGGAGCTGGTGGTGGAAGCTGCCTTGCCGGGTGCCTTGGCGCAGTTCCTGCAAAAGCTTTCGACGAAGGAGAAACAGGACTATGGCGGCACGGTTTGATCTGTTGGTCTTCGATTGGGACGGCACCCTGCTGGATTCGGCCGAGGCCATCGTCGGCGCCATCAATGCCGCTTCCCGCGACCTGGGTTTGCCCCCACCCCCGGAGCAGCGAGCCCGCCATGTGATCGGGCTTGGTCTGCGTGAGGCGCTGCGCCATGCCTTGCCGGATTTGCCGGAAGGCCGTTATCCACAGATGGTCGAACGCTACCGCCATCACTACCTGTCGCATGATCACGAGTTGAAGCTGTTTGATGGTGCGGCGGCGTTGATCGCCGAACTTGCCGGGGCGGGTTTCCTGCTCGCGGTGGCGACCGGAAAGAGTCGGGCCGGTCTCGATCGCGCCTTGCAGATCAGCGGCCTTGGTGGTTATTTTCATGCCTCACGCTGCGCTGACGAGTGTTTTTCCAAGCCGCATCCGCAGATGCTCGAAGAGTTGATGGATGAGTTGTCGGTCGAGCCCGGGCGGACCTTGATGATTGGTGATACGACACACGATCTGCAGATGGCGAAGAACGCCGGTGTCGCCTGTCTGGCGGCGGCCTATGGCGCCCATCCGGCGGCGGCACTGGAGGCTCTGGCACCACTGGCGCAATTGGCGAAGGTCGAGGAGATGGCCGCATGGCTGCGGACGCACGCGTGATCTGTCTTTCGGCCGATTTGCTCGACGGCGGGCCGGGCGTTCGCTTCACCGTCCGTGTGCACGATATCGAAGAGCCGGCATTCGCCGTGCGCTGGCGCGGTCGTGCGGCGGCCTACCTCAATCGCTGTGGTCACGTACCGGTTGAGCTGGACTGGCAGCCCACTGAATTCTTCGATGATTCCAAGCTATACTTGATTTGCGCAACCCATGGTGCGCTGTACTCTCCTCAAGACGGTCGCTGCCTGGGTGGCCGTTGTAACGGTAGAGGCTTGACACCGCTGACCGTCGAAGAACGTGATGGCGCAATTTATCTTACCGCAAGCGAGCAGAAACCTTGACTACCCCAAGCCCTGAGAACGAACCCCAGTGGGAGCGACAGTTGTTGGAGAAACTGGCTTTGGCTGCGCTGCAGGAGCAGCGAGCGAAGCGCCGTTGGGGAATATTTTTCAAGCTGGCAGGCTTGTCCTACCTTGTCGCCGTGCTGGTTCTGTTCGTCGATTGGGGTGCTCCGGACGCGCTGGCCGATGGCAGGCATACGGCGGTTGTTCACCTCAATGGCACGATCGAAAGTGGTGGCGAGTCCAGTGCTCAGAATATCAACGAGGCACTGCGTTTCGCTTTCGGAGACAAGGGGACCGCAGGCGTCATCCTGCGGGTCAATAGTCCGGGCGGCAGTCCGGTGCAGGCGGGTATCGTCCATGACGAGATCCGCCGCTTGCGCGCCAAGCACCCGCAGATTGCCCTGCATGTGGTTGTCGAGGACCTTTGTGCCTCGGGCGGCTATTACGTCGCTGTCGCAGCCGACCAGATCTTCGTCGACAAGGCCAGTATCGTCGGTTCCATCGGCGTGCTGATGGACGGTTTTGGTTTCACCGGGACGATGGAAAAACTTGGCGTCGAGCGTCGGTTGCTGACGGCGGGAGTGAACAAGGGTTTCCTTGATCCGTTCTCGCCGCAAGACGCGAAGCAGAAAGTGCACGCCCAGGTCTTGCTTGGCGAGATCCACAAGCAGTTCATCGAGGTTGTCCGGCAGGGGCGGGGTGCGCGGCTGAAGGAGACGCCGGAAATGTTCAGCGGTTTGATGTGGACCGGCTCGCAGAGCGTCCAGTTGGGCCTGGCCGATGGCTTTGGGACCGTCGGATCGGTGGCGCGTGACGTGATCAAGGCCGAGAGAATCGTAGACTTCACGGTCAAGGACAACATCGCCGAACGTTTTGCCAGGCGTCTGCGTGCCGAAACGACCACGGGTGTGGCAGCGCTGCTTGGCGCAATCGGACTGCCGGCGTTGCGTTGACTGCCTTTCAGCCCGGCCGTGACTAGGCTTGCAAGAGAAATACCGTCGGTCGGCGATTAATTTCCGGTAGCGGTTGCCGCTGCCATGCCGAAACCTGGCGCGTCGTGATCTGCTCGCTGTCCAGTGTCAGGTCGGTGGCGACGCAGATTCTCGTAGCGGGGGCGCAAGTCTTGATCAGCGATTCAAGCATCTGCTGATTGCGGTACGGGGTCTCGATGAAGATCTGCGCCCGCTGCCCCTGTCGAGACTCCTTCTCGAGTTCGCGCAAGCGCTTTTCGCGCTCCCCTGGCGCACTTGGCAGATAGCCGTGAAAAGCGAAGCTCTGGCCGCTTAGCCCCGAGCCCATCAAAGCGAGCAGGATGGACGACGGGCCGGTCATCGGAACGACCTGGAGGCCCTCCTGGTGGGCCAAAGCGACCAGCGTGGCGCCAGGGTCGGCAACGGCCGGGCAGCCGGCCTCCGAGATCAGCCCGACATCCGTTCCCGCCATTAGCGGTGCCAGAAGGGCCGGGAGAGCCCCGGCCGGTGTGTGCTCGTTGAGTTCCTGAATTGCGATCTGCTGCAGAGGCAAGGTGCACGGCAGTGATTTGAGGAAGGCGCGTGCCGACTTGGCGTTCTCGGCGACGAAGTGGCCAAGCCCTTGTGCGCAAGCAATGACAGCCTGCGGCAGGACCGCGATCACGGCTGTCTTGCCAAGCGGAACGGGGATCAGATACAGCTTCCCTTTATTCATAATGTGCCTTAAATTGCTTCTGTAATATCAGGCTTTTAAAGGAAAAACATTTTCAATTCTCAGCAGGTCGCAAAGGGCTATGAGCGGCAGGCCGATCAGCGCATTGGGGTCTTCGCCTTCGATCTTGGCGATCAGAGCGATGCCCAGCCCTTCAGATTTGGCGCTGCCTGCGCAGTTGTAGGGTTGCTCCTTGCACAGATAGTTTTCGATTTCTTCGTCTGTGAGGTTGCGGAAGGTGACCCGTGTCGGTACGCCGCGTAAATGTGATGCGCCCGTTCTGGCATTCAGCAGACAGAGGCCGGTATAGAAATCGACGCAGCGGCCGCGCATTGCCTGCAGTTGGCGTACGGCATTCTCATGCGTTCCAGGTTTGCCGAAGATGTGACCGTCCAGGATGGCCACCTGATCGCTGCCGATGATCAGCGCGTCTGGAAACAGGCACGCGACCGCTCGTGCCTTTGCTTCCGATAGGCGCAGGGCGCTGGCTTCCGGCTGTTCGCCGGGCAGCAGCGCTTCGTCAACGGCCGGATTCGCGGTTTCGAAGGGCAAGTGAAGGCGGGCCAGAAGCTCGCGCCGGAACGGCGAGGTCGAGGCAAGAATGAGTGGTGTGCTGGGCATCTGATGACCGGTGGCGGCGTGACGATCCGGACGGCGCAGAAAAAAATCAGGAAAACTCTTCTTTTGCGACGTCACTGCTTTGACTTCAAAAGCCGAAAATAATATCATGCCGCCCTTATGTCGCGACGCGTCGTCATTGATAGTCTGGCTTTCGCAGTTGAAGGTAGGTCGCTGCGAGGCGAACTGCCGCTGTCCACGCTGAGCCGTTTGCTTGATCTGCTAACCGATCCCGACGGTTCTCTGACCTATGGGATCGATGGCGGCCTGGGACCTCGCAACAGGTCACAGCTGGTAGTCAAGGTTGACGGTGTCGTCTCCCTGTGCTGCCAGCGCTGCCTGGAACCGCTGGAGTACCCGTTACAGTTGTGCAGTCTGCTCGAGTTTGTCGACAGTGACAGCGATCTGACGCAGGATGAGCTGGAGGATGATTCCAGGGACTTTCTTCCCGCTCAGAAGGAGCTAGATGTGGCGCTTCTGATAGAGGATGAAATTCTTCTTGCACTGCCTGCGGCGCCGCGCCACGAAGACTGTGTCCTGCCCGGTGGTGGGCGAGCATCGGCAGTAGAGTCGCCTTTTTCAGTATTGGCCGGCCTTAAAGGCAAGGCTTAGTGAGTTTGATTTTAGGAGTTTGTCATGGCCGTTCAGCAGAACAAGAAGTCCCCATCCAAGCGTGGCATGCATCGTGCGCACGATTCGTTGAGCAACCCGGCACTGGCGGTCGAGCCGACGACTGGTGAAGTGCATCTGCGCCACCACGTCAGCCCGACGGGCCACTATCGCGGCAAGAAGGTCGGCAAGGGTTCCGGCGAGTGATTCCTCCTGATTGGGCAGGCAGGTTCCCCTGTTGGTGAACTGCCTGCCTTTTCTTTTGTTCCCACCGATATGACTATCACTGTCGCCATTGACTGCATGGGCGGAGATCATGGCCCTGGGGTGACGGTTCCTGCGGCGATCGAGTTCGTGCGCGATCATGCTGACGTTCATGTCATCCTGGTCGGTCTCACCGACAGCATTGTGCCGTTGGTCGGGGACGCCGCAATCGATCGCGTCAGCATTCGCCATGCCGCCGAGATGGTGTCGATGGACGAGTCGCCGTCTATGGCGTTGCGCAACAAGAAGGACTCGTCGATGCGCGTGGCGGTCAATCTGGTCAAGAACGGCGAGGCCGACGCCTGCGTTTCTGCCGGCAATACCGGTGCGTTGATGGCTATCTCCCGTTTCGTCCTCAAGATGCTGCCCGGTATCGATCGCCCGGCGATCTGCGGCGTTCTGCCAACCATTACCGGGCATGTCCACGTGCTCGATCTTGGCGCCAACGTCGACTGCAGTCCCGAGCATCTGCTGCAGTTCGGGATCATGGGTTCGTCCCTGGTTTCGGCGCTCGAGCACAGGGATCGACCGACGGTCGGTATCCTCAATATCGGTGAGGAAGAAATCAAGGGCAATGATGTGGTCAAACGTGCTTCAGAGTTGCTTTGGGAGTCGGGCCTGAATTTCGTCGGCAATGTCGAAGGGGACGGGCTGTACAAGGGTGCCGCAGACGTGATCGTCTGTGACGGTTTCGTGGGAAATGTCGCACTCAAGACTTCGGAAGGTCTGGCGCAAATGCTGGCCACCTTCCTGCGGCAGGAATTCAGACGCAACTTGTTTACCAAATTGGCTGCAGTGATCGCTTTGCCGGTCGTCAAGCGCTTCAAGAACCGGGTCGACCATCGGCGATATAATGGCGCCACCTTGCTGGGCTTGAAAGGTATTGTCGTCAAGAGCCACGGTTCGGCGGATGCCTTTGGCTTTGCCTACGCGCTGCGGCGTGCTGCGGAAGAGGCCAGAAGTGGCGTTCTGGCGCGGATCAGTGAACGAGTGGCGCAACAACAACCGCTTCAGGAGACCGCATAGCATGTTCTCCCGCATTACCGGTGTCGGCAGTTATCTGCCGGGTCAGGCCGTCAGCAACGATGATCTCGCGGGCCGCGGCATCGCCACCAGCGATGAGTGGATCGTCAGTCGAACCGGCATCAGGTTTCGCCATCTCGCAGAAGAGGGCGAGACGTCGAGTGATCTTGCTCTGCAAGCGAGCCGTCGGGCGCTGCTTGCCGCCGGGCTGGAAGCCTCGGATGTAGACTTGATCGTTGTCGCGACTTCGACACCGGACTACATCTTCCCGAGTACCGCTTGTCTGTTGCAGAGCAAGCTGGGAAATCATGGCGCGACAGCCTTCGACGTGCAGGCCGTCTGCAGCGGTTTCGTGTACGGGCTGACGATTGCCGACAAGTTCATCCGCTCGGGTAGTCATCGACGCGCGCTGGTGGTTGGCGCCGAGGTGTTTTCGCACATTCTCGACTGGTCTGATCGTGGCACCTGCGTGCTGTTTGGCGATGGTGCCGGCGCGGTGGTGCTGGAAGCCTCCGAAAGACCCGGCATTCTGGCGACCGCCTTGCATGCCGATGGCGCTCATCACGATATTCTTTCGGTCCCGGGCAGCGTTTGTGGTGGCAAAGTGACCGGCGATCCCTTCCTGCGCATGGATGGGCAGGCGGTGTTCAAGTTTGCCGTTCGCGTGCTCGCAGAGGTTGCCGGGGAATGCTGTGAGGCGGCAGGCGTTTCGCCATCCGATATCGACTGGCTGATCCCGCACCAGGCCAACACTCGTATCCTGGAGGCGACGGCAAAAAGGATGAAAATGCCGATGGACAAGGTCGTGGTGACCGTCGACCGGCATGGCAATACGTCGGCTGCGTCCGTTCCTCTGGCGCTGGACGAGGCGGTTCGCGACGGGCGTATTCGGGCGGGACAGAAGATCATGCTCGAAGGCGTTGGTGGTGGCTTTACCTGGGGTGCGGTTCTGTTGGAGTTTTAAGGGGGATACATGGCGTTCGCGTTTGTTTTTCCGGGTCAGGGTTCGCAATCGGTCGGCATGATGTCGGCCTATGGCGACTCGTCGGTGGTGCGAGCCACCTTCGACGAAGCATCGGTTGTGCTGGCCCAGGACCTGTGGCAACTGCTTGCCGATGGCCCGGCCGAGGCCTTGGCGCAGACCGTCAACACCCAGCCGGTGATGCTTACCGCCGGCGTCGCCGTCTATCGTCTGTGGCTTGACAAGGGCGGCAAGCTGCCGGCCGTCGTCGCCGGCCACAGCCTTGGTGAATACTCGGCGCTGGTCGCCGCCGGAGTGGTCGCTTTCACGGATGCGGTGCCGCTGGTCCGCTTGCGTGCGGCTGCGATGCAGGAAGCCGTGCCGGCGGGTGCTGGCGCGATGGCCGCGATTCTCGGTCTCGATGACGAGAAGATAGCCGCGGCTTGCGCCGAAGCGGTGGCTGCAGGCGATGGCGCGGTCGTTGAACCGGTCAATTTCAATGGGCCTGGGCAGACCGTGATTGCCGGCAGCAAGCTGGCGGTCGAACGCGCCTGCGAAGCCTGCAAGGCGCGTGGCGCCAAGCGGGCAGTACTTTTGCCGGTTTCTGCACCTTTCCATTCGTCGCTGATGCGTCCGGCAGCAGACAAGCTGGCCCAGCGGTTGGCTGAGCTGAACTTCGCCGCACCGCAAATACCGCTGATCAATAACGCCGATGTGGCGATCGAGTCGGACCCGGCGCGGATCAAGGATGCCCTGGTTCGGCAGGCTTACTCGCCGGTACGTTGGGTCGAGACGATGCGCAAGATGGCGGCAATGGAGATCGGCACAGTCGCCGAATGTGGGCCCGGGAAAGTCCTGACGGGTCTTACAAAACGCTGTGCGGATACCCTGACCGGCGTCGCACTCGCTGATCTGGCCGCAGTCGACGCCGCCATCGCCAGCCTGGAGCACGGATGAGGCTGGACGGAGAAATTGCCCTGGTTACCGGTGCGTCTCGTGGCATCGGGCAGGCCATAGCCCTCGAACTGGCCAGCCTCGGGGCAACGGTCGTCGGAACGGCCACCAGCGCCGAGGGTGCTGCCAGTATCTCGGCTGCCCTGAGCGATGCT
The DNA here is from genome assembly GCF_032229525.1 of Accumulibacter sp. Taxonomy (GTDB): domain Bacteria; phylum Pseudomonadota; class Gammaproteobacteria; order Burkholderiales; family Rhodocyclaceae; genus Accumulibacter. Next base: position 121,429 of record NZ_JAVTWB010000253.1, read on the forward strand.
GGCCACAAGGGTGAGGGCGCTGTCCTGGAAGTGCGTGACGCGACGCAGGTCGACGCGTTGATCCGCCTCATCGAGACAAGCTACGGTAGCGTGTCGGTACTGGTCAACAATGCGGGCATCACTCGCGACAACCTCTCGATGCGTCTGAAGGACGATGAGTGGGACGCAGTCGTCGACACCAATCTGAAAGCAGTCTTCCGCCTTTGCAAGGCGGTCATGCGCGGAATGATGAAAGCTCGGCGCGGTCGAATCATCAACGTCACTTCAGTGGTCGGCCATGCGGGAAATCCGGGTCAGGCCAACTACTGTGCGGCCAAGGCCGGGGTCGCCGGGATGAGCCGGGCGCTGGCGCGCGAACTGGGTAGCCGCAACATTACCGTCAATTGCGTGGCGCCAGGCTTGATCGACACCGACATGACGAGAGCTCTGGAGGACCAGCAGAAGGAACTGCTGCTGGGCAGCATTCCACTCGGTCGTCTTGGCTCGCCGCAGGATGTCGCTTCGGCGGTCGCTTTCCTGGCTTCGGCGGGCGCCGGCTATGTCACGGGAACGACGATTCACGTCAACGGCGGCATGTTTGTCGGCTAAGCCGGCCTGGCACCAGCAAGTGTCCTGTCGGTACTGTGCGATGATTGGTAAGTTCTGGTCATTTTGCTAGAATGGCGCATTTCTGTTTTATCCATAGACTTTGGGAAGGAGCACTTTGATGGAAAATATCGAGCAACGTGTGAAGAAGATCGTCGCCGAGCAACTCGGCGTCAATGAAGCGGACATCAAGAACGAATCGTCGTTTGTCGACGATCTCGGCGCTGATTCGCTGGATACGGTAGAACTGGTGATGGCTCTGGAAGAAGAGTTCGAGTGCGAAATTCCGGATGATGAAGCCGAGAAGATCACGACCGTTCAGCAGGCTATCGACTACGTGGTCGCGCACAAGAAGTAATTCGCTGATCCGGTATCCCTGCGGTCGGACGCTCAGGGAGCGCGCATGTCCGTCAGGGAGAGTGACCGTGAAAAGCTATCTCTCGCTTCCCGAATCTTCTATCCTCGGAGCACAAGTTGGCACGTCGTAGAGTCGTTGTAACTGGTCTCGGTATTATTTCCCCGGTGGGTAATTCCGTTGACGAAGCCTGGCAGAATGTCCTTGCCGGGCGCTCCGGGATCGACCGGATTACCCGTTTCGATGTTTCCACCTTCCCCGTGAAGATCGCTGGCGAGGTGAGGGGTTTCGATCTTGGCCGCTACCTTTCGGCGAAGGAGGCGCGCCGACTGGATGTTTTCGTCCATTACGGTCTTGCTGCAGGCATCGAGGCGATCCGCGACGCTGGCCTCGAGGCACACCCGGTGGACGCGGAGCGAGTGGGAGTTTCGATTGGTTCGGGGATCGGCGGTTTGCCGATGATTGAAAGCAGTTGTGACGAATTTGCCGCGGGTGGCGTGCGCAAGGTTTCGCCTTTCTTCGTTCCCAGTTCGATCATCAACATGATCTCGGGCAATCTGTCGATCATGTACGGTTACAAGGGCCCCAATATGTCCTTGGTGAGTGCCTGCTCGACCGGCACCCACAGCATTGGTGATGCCGGGCGTTTGATCGAATACGGGGATGCGGATGTGATGATTGCTGGAGGAGCGGAGGGCTGCATCTCGAATCTTGGGCTGGGCGGCTTCTGCGCTCCGCGTGCCTTGTCGACGCGCAACGATGATCCGCAGACAGCGAGCCGACCCTGGGACCGTGATCGCGACGGGTTTGTCCTCAGTGAGGGTGCTGGCGTCGTGGTACTCGAAGAATACGAGCATGCCAAGGCACGTGGTGCGCGGATCTACTGCGAGCTGGTGGGCTTTGGCATGAGTGCCGATGCCCATCACATTACCGCGCCGTGCGAGGACGGTGATGGTGCTTCCCGTTGCATGGCTAACGCCCTGCGCAATGCGGGACTGAACCCCGAAGACGTCCAGTACGTCAATGCGCACGGCACATCGACTCCCTTGGGCGACAAGGCCGAGACCGTCGCCATTAAGCGCGCTTTCGGCGATCACGCCAAAAAGCTGGTGGTCAATTCGACCAAGTCGATGACCGGTCACCTGCTGGGCGCTGCCGGTGGCGTCGAGGCATTGTTCACGGCGCTGGCAATCTATCATCAGGTGTCGCCGCCCACCATCAATATCGTCAATCAGGACGAGTCCTGCGATCTCGACTACTGCGCCAACGAGGCGCGCCCACTCAAGATCGATGTCGGGATTTCCAACTCCTTCGGCTTCGGCGGTACCAACGCCACGGTTGCCTTCAAGCGCATGTAGCGTCGCAGTTCCGACCTGGATTGCAATTCCCGATCCACATCGAGCTGCGCCGCTCGCGTCTCCTGTCAGCTCTGACGGTCTTGCTGCATGTTGTCGCTGCGGCGTCGCTGCTGTTTCTCCCCTGGCCCTCCGCGCCGCGCTACCTGCTGCTGGTGGTCGTTGCGCTGTCGGCAGGGTTCGCGCTGCGGAGGTCGCCCTTCGTCGGCCTGCGCCTGCTGGACAACGGCGCCCTGGCTTGTCGGCTGGCCAGTGGCGAGCACCTCGCCGTAGCGGTGCAGCCAGACAGCGTCGTATTCAGCCCCTTGATCGTCTTGCGCGTGCGGGATGGCGACACCGGTCGACGCTACAGTCTTGCACTACTACCCGACAGTATGCCGGCCGAGCAATTTCGTTTACTCCGCCTGTGGTTGCGTTGGCGGACAGATCCTAGCGATCGGGTCGAAGGCGGCGTTTGAGCGTCGTGTTCCGGGCGTGGGTCAGGGTTTCCGGGTAATTTCGGCTGGAGTGCAAGCCGCGGCTTTCGTGGCGCCGTAACGCGCAGCGGATGATCAAGTCGGCGGTCACGACGAGGTTGCGCAGTTCGATCAGATCGTGGCTGACCCGGAAGAGCGAGTAAAAATCATCGATTTCACGCATCAGCAGGCGGATCCGGTTCTGCGCGCGCTGCAGGCGTTTGGTGGTGCGGACGATTCCGACGTAGTCCCACATGAAGCGGCGCAACTCATACCAGTTGTGGGCGATGACGATCTCCTCATCGGGATCGCTGACGCGACTGGCATCCCATGGTGGTAGCTCGGGCAGCTCGCCTTCAGGCTGTTCAAGAATGTCCGTGGCCGCCGCTTCCGCGAAAACCAGACATTCGAGCAGTGAGTTGCTGGCCAGGCGATTGGCGCCGTGCAGGCCGGTACAGGACGCTTCGCCGGCGACGTAGAGCCCCGCGATGTTGGTGCGCGCGCGCAGGTCGGTGACGACACCGCCACAGGTATAGTGCGCGGCGGGAACCACCGGGATCGGTTGGCGGGTGATGTCGATACCGAGTTCCAGGCACCGCGCCTGAATGTTCGGAAAATGCTCAGCGAGAAAGGCGGCCGGTTTGTGTGAGATGTCGAGATAGACGCAGTCCAGTCCGCTTTTCTTCATTTCGAAATCGATGGCCCTGGCCACCACGTCGCGGGGCGCGAGTTCCGCGCGTCGGTCGTGCGCGGGCATGAATCGCGTGCCGTCCGGCAGAAGGAGTCGTCCTCCCTCACCGCGGACCGCTTCGGAGATCAGGAAAGACTTGGCCTGCGGATGGTAAAGGCAGGTCGGATGAAACTGGATGAACTCCATGTTCGCTACCCGGCAGCCGGCACGCCAGGCCATCGCGATGCCGTCGCCGGTCGAGGTGTCGGGATTGGTCGTGTACAGATAGACCTTGCCGGCGCCGCCGGTGGCGATCACGGTGTGCCGGGCGCCCAGAGTCAGCACTTCGCCGCTGACGGTATCCAGCACGTAGGCGCCGTGGCAACGCCCGTCGGTCAGTCCCAGCTTGTCGCCGGTGATCAGGTCGACGGCGATGTGGTGTTCGAGACTGAGGATGTTCGGATGTTGGCGAACCTTGTGCGTCAGCGTGGTCTGTACGGCCAGTCCGGTGGCATCGGCGACGTGGATGACGCGACGGGCGCTGTGACCGCCCTCCTGGGCCAGGTGGTAGCCAGCTTCATCACGCGTAAAAGGGACGCCCTGCGCGATCAGCCAGTCGACCGCTCGCCGACCGTTTTCGATTACGAAGCGGGTGGCCCGTGGGTCGTTCAGGTGGGCGCCAGCGCTGATCGTGTCACGGATGTGGGCTTCGATCGAGTCGTGATTGTCGAGTACCGCGGCAATCCCGCCCTGAGCCCAGCTGGAGGCGCTATCTTCCAGCGCGCGCTTGCTGATTAGCGCCACCTTGCGTGTCTGCGCCAGGCGTAGCGCGGCCGCCTGTCCGGCCAGGCCGCTGCCGATGATGAGAACGTCGAAGCGAAGCGTCACGATCGATGGCCGGCCAGAAGGGGGCTGCAACTATAGCACGCGCACGGCGGCGCAATGACGCCGTGCACAGCGGAACCATTCCCCGCCAGATACCGTCACAGCCGATGCTCACGCACTGTTACGATGACAAGTGAACGCTTGCGCTATACTTTCGCGCAAAACACGATACCGTCTTCGACAGGATAAGCAGAGAGCATGAGTGAACGCGAAATTGACCAAGTATTGGTCGAGCGCGCACAGGCCGGCGACAAGCACGCTTTCGAGATGCTGGTCGAGAAATACCAGCGCAAGCTGACGCGCTTGTTGTCGCGTTTCGTCCGCGACCCGGCAGAGGTCGATGACGTCGCGCAGGAGGCGTTCATAAAGGCGTATCGGGCCTTGCCGGCGTTTCGTGGCGATAGTGCGTTCTATACCTGGCTCTATCGAATTGGCATCAATACCGCCAAGAACTATCTCGTTGCCCAGGGGCGCCGCCCACCGACATCGACCGACTTTGACTCTCACGATGCCGAGAATTTCGAGGATGCCGGCCTGTTGCGCGACATCAATACGCCAGAGAGCCTGCTGCAGTCCAAGCAGGTCGCCGAAACGATCAATGCGGCGATGGCAAGCCTGCCGGAGGAGTTGCGTAACGCGATAGTCCTGCGCGAGATCGACGGCCTGAGCTATGAGGAAATCGCCGAAGCGATGACTTGTCCGATCGGCACGGTACGTTCGCGGATTTTCCGTGCTCGCGAGGCCGTGGCCGAGAAGTTGAGGCCGCTGCTCGATACCTCTGCTGATCGCCGGTGGTAGCCATGAGTGAACAGAGGTCGGCATTGTGGGATGACGGAACGGCCGAAACTGGCCTTCAAGGTGTCCATTTTGCCCGCAGCCAGACAGGGCGCGACGGCGATCACCGCCGATGTACGGCGGTGTAGGGTATCAGAACCGTCGCCAGATCCGGCAGGCCAGGCCTGCCGATAGCCCGGCCGCAGCGGCAGGCAATTGCTGACCAGGGATGTGACCCGGAGGTGATCAAATGATGACCAGTGCGTGGGGGACAATCGCTGCTGTCGATGGCGAGGAGGCTTTGGTACGCATGGACGATAGCGGCTGCGGTCGTTGCCGGGAGCCGGGGGGCTGTGGCGGCAACAATATCGCCAAGCTGTTGTGCGGCACGCCGCGCACCTTGCGGGCGCCGAACCCCGACCGCCACGTCGTTGGCGCACGTGTGCGCGTGGGCGTTGTCGCGGGTTCGCTTCGCCGCAGTGCATACCATGCCTATGCGTTTCCCTTGCTGGCCTTGTTGGTCGGTGCCTTGGCCGGGTCGGCGTTCGGCGGCGAAGCCGGTGCGATCGGTGGGGCGATTGCCGGTTTGCTGGTCGGTTGGCTGGGCTTGCGGCGTGCCCAGTCGCACAATGCACGTGACCCGCGCTTTCAGCCGTCGATCCTGCCTTGATTTTTCTCCCGGCCGTCCTCAAGTCTTGGTTGTGGTCCGATCTTCGGTGACACTCAGGAGGTATGTAGTGCCATGAAACAGTTTCTTGCGGCTTTTGTTCTTTCCGTTTTCTCTCTCGCAGCGCCCGCTCAGAATCGAGGATTGCCCGATTTCACCGAGCTGGTGGAAAAGCAGGGGCCGGCGGTCGTGAATATCAGTACCATGCAGTCTGCTCGTGGCAGTGGAAGCGGTCGGGGTGCACAGCCCTTTCCGTTCGATGAAAATGATCCGATGTACGAGTTTTTTCGTCGTTTCATTCCTCGCCAGCCGGGAATGCCTGGACTCCCAGGGCCGCCGCGTGAATTCGAGAGCAAGTCCCTTGGCTCCGGGTTTGTCGTCAGTGCCGATGGCTACATCCTGACCAATGCCCATGTCGTCGATGCTGCCGACGAGATTCTCGTTCGCCTGACTGATAAGCGAGAACTGAAGGCCAGGGTCATCGGTGCCGACAAGCGCACCGATGTGGCACTGATCAAGATTGAAGCGACGGGCTTGCCGACCGTTCGTTTTGGTGACCCGAACGTACTCAAGGTCGGCGAATGGGTAGTCGCGATTGGTTCGCCGTTTGGTTTTGACAACAGTGTCACGGCGGGCATTGTCAGCGCCAAGGGGCGCTCGCTGCCGCAGGAGAACTATGTCCCCTTCATTCAGACCGATGTGGCGGTCAATCCGGGTAATTCGGGCGGGCCGCTGTTCAACCTGAAGGGCGAGGTAGTCGGTATCAACTCGCAAATTTACAGCCGCTCGGGTGGTTTCATGGGAATCTCGTTTGCCATTCCGATCGACGTGGCGATGGAAGTTCAGGCGCAGTTGCGCGCAACGGGCAAGGTGAGCCGTGGTCGAATCGGTGTGGTCATTCAGGACGTGACCAAGGAGCTGGCTGAGTCGTTTGGCTTGAGTCAGGCTCTTGGTGCCGCGGTGAATGCGGTAGAGAAAGGTGGCCCGGCCGAGAAGGCCGGAGTCGAAGCCGGAGACGTGATCCTGAAGTTCGACGGCAAGACCGTCAGCGGTTCCGGTGATCTGCCACGCATCGTCGGTGCTACCAGGCCGGGAAGCAGGGTGGCGATACAACTCTGGCGGCGCGGAGCGAGCAAGGAAGTGACGGTGGTGGTCGGTGAAATCCCGGAGGAAAGGACGACCGCGCGCGGCAGCAGGAGCAGCAAGCCGGCCGAGCGCGCTGCCAATCGACTCGGTCTGGTGGTTTCCGAGCTTACTGTCGAGCAAAAGCGTGAACTCGACGTCAATGGCGGTTTGCTCATCGAGGATGTTCGCAGCAACGCCGCGCGAGCTGATCTGCGGCCCGGCGATGTCATCCTGGCGATCATTGCGCGTGGTGAGAGTACCGAGATCAAGAGTGTTGAACAGTTCAATCGTTTGCTCGGACGCTTCGACAAGTCCGCCAACGTGACCCTGCTGGTGCGCCGTGGCGATCTGCAGACCTTTGTCACCATCAAGGGTCTGCCTGACGGACGCGCTGAGTGATTCGGGCGACCGGATGACGACGCTGACGCTGCTTTCGCGTCGTTATTGTCACCTCTGCCAGGACATGGAAGTGGCGCTCGGACGATTGGCGTCCGAGCTCTCCTTCAAGCTCGAGGTGCTCGATGTCGACGCCGATGCAACGCTCGAGGAGCGCTACGACGAACTGGTGCCGGTGCTCCTGCATCGCGGCCAGGAACTGTGTCACTACTTCCTCGATGATGCCAAAGTCCGTGATTATTTGAGCGAAATCCGCTAAAATCCGCGCCTTCATGCAGTTCGGCCAAGGGTGCCCACCGGCACCTTTTTTTTCAGGGATGGCGCGGTCGAGACGGCGCCGACACGATGTTCATGCAACACATCCGCAATTTTTCCATCATCGCGCATATCGATCACGGCAAGTCGACGCTCGCCGACCGCATCATTCATCTCTGCGGTGGCCTTTCCGACCGGGAGATGGAGGCGCAGGTGCTGGACTCGATGGACATCGAGCGCGAGCGCGGGATCACCATCAAGGCGCAGACGGCGGCGCTGCAATACCGGGCGCGCGATGGCCAGATCTACAACCTGAACCTGATCGACACCCCGGGCCACGTCGACTTTTCCTACGAAGTCTCGCGCTCGCTTTCCGCCTGTGAGGGTGCCTTGCTGGTGGTCGACGCCTCGCAGGGTGTCGAAGCACAGACCGTCGCCAATTGCTATACGGCGATCGAACTGGGTGTCGACGTGCTGCCGGTGCTGAACAAGATTGATCTGCCTTCGGCCATGCCGGACAAGGCGCGTCAGGAGATCGAAGACGTGATCGGCATTGACGCCACGGAAGCGGTCCTGGCCTCGGCCAAGACCGGCCTCGGCGTCGAGGATGTCCTGGAAGCAGTCATCGCGCGCATTCCGCCGCCGAAAGGTGATCCGGAAGCGCCGCTCAAGGCCCTGCTGGTGGACTCCTGGTTCGACAACTACGTCGGCGTGGTGATGCTGGTGCGGGTCTTCGACGGCACGCTACGGCCCAAGGACAGGATTCGCCTGATGGCCGCCGGCTCAGTGCACCTCTGCGAGCAGGTCGGCGTGTTCACCCCGAAAGCGGTGCCCCGTGATGCCTTGCGCGCCGGCGAGGTCGGTTACATTATCGCGGGGATCAAGGAACTGCAGGCGGCCAAGGTTGGCGATACGGTGACCCGCCTGGACCGGCCGGCCAGCGAAGCCTTGCCCGGGTTCAAGGAAATCAAGTCGCAGGTTTTCGCTGGCCTTTATCCGGTCGAATCCAACCAGTACGACTCCCTGCGCGAGTCGCTCGAGAAGCTGAAGCTCAATGATGCTTCCTTGCGTTACGAACCCGAGGTCTCGCAGGCCCTCGGGTTTGGTTTTCGTTGCGGTTTTCTCGGCTTGCTGCACATGGAGATCGTGCAGGAACGCCTCGAGCGTGAGTTCGATCAGGACCTGATCACCACCGCGCCAACGGTGGTCTATGAAGTGCTGCTACGTGATGGCAGCCTGGTCAATGTGGAAAACCCGGCCAAGCTACCGGATCTGTCGAAGATCGAAGAAATCCGCGAGCCGATCATCACCATTACCGTTTTCGTTCCACAGGACTATCTCGGCAACGTCATTACCCTGTGCAACCAGAAGCGCGGTAACCAGGTGGACATGACCTATCACGGTCGTCAGGTGCAGCTGGTTTACGAAATGCCGATGGCCGAGGTGGTGATGGACTTCTTCGATCGCCTGAAGTCCGTCTCGCGTGGCTATGCCTCGCTCGATTACGAATTCAAGGAATATCGGGCGTCCGATGTCGTCAAGCTCGATATCCTGATCAACACCGAGCGGGTTGATGCGCTGTCTGTCATCCTCCATCGTGCAAGCTCCATCTATCGTGGACGCGAGCTGGCGGCCAAGATGCGCGAGCTGATCCCGCGTCAGATGTACGACGTTGCCATCCAGGCTGCCATTGGTGCCAACATCATTGCCCGAGAGAACGTCAAGGCGATGCGCAAGGACGTGCTCGCCAAGTGTTACGGCGGCGACATCTCGCGCAAGAGAAAGCTGCTTGAGAAGCAGAAGGCGGGCAAGAAGCGCATGAAGCAGGTCGGCTCCGTTGAGATTCCACAGGAGGCTTTCCTTGCTGTGTTGCGGGTCGGCAAGTAAAGGAGGAATGAGCCAGTGAATTTTGCATTGATCCTGTTGATCCTGTTGCTGGTCAGTGGCGCGATCTGGGCGACCGACGCCTTCGTCTTGCGCAAGCGTCGTCCGGCCGACGCCAAGGAGCCGTGGTGGGTGGAGTATGGGGCAAGTTTTTTCCCGGTCATCCTGGTCGTTTTCGTGTTGCGTTCCTTTATCGTCGAGCCGTTCAAGATTCCATCGGGTTCAATGATTCCGACCTTGCTGGTCGGCGACTTCATTCTGGTCAACAAGTACACTTATGGCATCCGCCTGCCGGTCGCCAACTTGAAAGTGATTGACCTCAACAGCCCGCAACGCGGTGACGTCATGGTCTTTCGCTACCCCGAGGATCCTTCGCTCGACTATATCAAGAGGGTGGTTGGCATCCCCGGTGACCGAGTGGCCTATGAGAACAAGCGGCTGACGATCAATGGCCTGCCGGTACCGGTGGTACAGGTCGAGGATTATCTACACCCGGAGCGCCTGTACTATTCGCAGCAGTATGTCGAAACCATGAGTGAGGGAGAGCATCGCGTGCTCAATGATGAAGGTGCGCCGCCTTTCGTCACGCATCCTGCCCAGTTTCCGAATCGCGACAATTGCTCCTACAATAGTGCCGGCGTGATCTGTACGGTGCCGCCCGGCGAGTACTTCGTGATGGGTGACAACCGCGACAACAGTCGCGACAGCCGCTTCTGGGGGTTCGTTCCGGAAGAGAATATCGTGGGCAAGGCTTTTTTCATCTGGTTGAATTTCGGTGATTTCAAGCGAATTGGCTCGTTCAGCTAGGGAGTGGCGACAATGAATGGTCAACGTGGTGTGGCGCTTACGGGCTTGTTGCTCTGGGGCCTGGTGATTACTCTGGTGGCCATTCTCGGCATCCGGGTCACTCCGGAAGTGATCGATTTCTACAAGATCCGCCATGCGATCAAGGCCACGGCGGGCAAGTCCGCCGGCATGACGGTTGGGGAGATTCGGCATACTTACGGCCAGTATGCGGAAGTGGAGCATATCAAGACCATTACGCCGGCTGATCTGGACGTGTTCAAACAGGATAACGATGTCGTCATCGCTTTTGCCTACGAAAAGCGCATTCCACTGGCCGGCAATGTCAGTCTTCTCATCGATTTCCAGAGCTCGGCGTCGGCGCGCGGTTCCGGGCAATGACCGACCCCGGGCTCGAGCGGGCGTTTGGCTACAGGTTTCAGGATCGCGAACTCCTGCAGACGGCGCTGACGCATCGCAGCTACTGTTCACCGCACAACGAGCGTCTCGAGTTTCTCGGCGATTCCATCCTCAATGCGGTTATTGCGCGCCACTTGTTCGAGCGCTTTCCGAAGCTTCCGGAAGGTGATCTGTCGCGATTGCGCGCCAATCTGGTACGCCAGGACAGCCTGCATCAACACGCTCTGGCGCTCTCCCTGGGTAGCTTTCTGCGCCTTGGCGAGGGAGAGCAGAAAAGCGGAGGGCATCAGCGTCCATCGATCCTGGCCGATGCCCTCGAGGCCTTGTTTGGCGCGGTCTGGCTGGACGGCGGATTCGCTACTGCCAGCGAAGTCATCGTCCGCCTGTATCAGGGGATGGTCGATCAATTGACTCCCGGACAGGAAATCAAGGACGCCAAGACGCGCTTGCAGGAATACCTGCAGGGCAGGCGACTCGCCTTGCCTCAGTACTCACTGACCGGCACCGAGGGCGAGGCGCATGCGCAGCAATTCCGCGTTACCTGTGTGATCGATTCAATGCACATCCGCAGCGAAGGCAATGGCGGAACTCGCCGCGCTGCAGAACAGATGGCCGCCGCGCGCGCGCTGGAAAGCCTGGCCACAGCATGAGTGAAATAGAGATCCGCTCCGGGCAGATTGCCATCGTCGGCCGTCCGAACGTCGGCAAGTCCACCTTGCTCAACGCTTTGATTGGTGAAAAGGTCAGCATTGTCTCGCAGCGCGCGCAGACCACCCGTCATCGCATCATGGGCATCCTCACGACAGCGGATGCGCAATACGTCTTCGTCGATACGCCTGGTTTCCAGACCAAGTACGCCAACGCGTTGAATCAGATGATGAATCGCGGCGTCCGGCAGGCACTGGCCGAGGTGGATGTCGTTCTCTTCGTGGTCGAGGCCGGTCGGTTCGACGAGCGGGACCGTGCGGTGCGCAAGCTCGTCCCGGAGGGTTGTCCGGTGATTGTCGTCGTAAACAAGATCGACCAGATCAAGAACAAGGCAGACCTGCTGCCGTTTCTCGGGCAACTCGGCAGCGAGGGCGATTTCGCGGCGATGATTCCGCTCAGCGCTACCCGCCGGGCGCAACTTGATGTCCTGCTCGGCGAGACGCGCAAGCACTTGCCGAACCATGAGCTGCTTTACGGTGAGGACGAGATCACCGACCGCAGCGAGAAGTTTTTGGCCGCCGAGTACATCCGCGAGAAGCTCTTTCGCCTGATCGGCGACGAACTGCCGTATGGCGCTGCCGTCGAGATCGAAAAATTTGTCGTCGATGGTGAACTGCGCCGCATCAGCGCGGCCATTGTCGTCGATCGATCCGGGCACAAGGCGATCATCATCGGCCGGGGCGGCGAGGTGGTCAAACGGATAGCTTCCGAGGCGCGGCAGGACATGGAGCGGATGTTCGGCGGTCCGGTTTTCCTGGAAGTGTTCGTCAAGGTCAAGTCCGGCTGGGCCGATGATGCGCAACTGCTCAAGAGCCTCGGCTACGAATAGGCAATGGGCTGGTCAGCGGCTGGCGAGCGGATGGGGCAGTGAATCAGCGGCACAAGGTCGATGCGCAGCCGGCTTTTGTGCTGCACGCCTACCCGTATAGCGAAACCAGCCTGATTGTTGATGTCTTCTCGCGCGACTTTGGTCGTGTTGCCCTGCTCGCACGCGGTGCGCGTCGCCCACGCTCGGTGTTGCGCGGCGTGCTGCTCGGTTTTCAGCCGCTGGAAGTGGGCTGGGCGGGCAGGGGTGAGGTGCAAACGCTGATCAAGGCCGAGTGGCGGGGAGGGCAGCCGTTGCTGGCCGGCAAAGCCTTGTTCTTTGGCTACTACCTCAACGAGCTGCTGATGCACCTGCTGCCCCGTGAGGATGCGCATGTGCGACTGTTCTCCGTCTATGCCGAGACCTTGCGCCGCTTTGCCGATGGTGCGCAGGAAGCGCACTTGCGCTGCTTCGAGCGGGCACTCCTGCAAGAGCTGGGTTACGGTCTGCTGCTGGAAACCGATGTGGACGGTCTGGCGGTGGACGTCAACGCATACTATGGCTATGAGATCGAGCGGGGTCCGGTCCGGCTGGCGGAACGCGGTAGTTCGGCGCTCTCGGTCAGCGGCAGGACGCTGTCCGACCTGGCGCGAGATGATTTCTCGGATCCGCGCTCGCTGGCGGAAGCCAAGCAGCTGATGCGCACGCTGATCGGTCACTATACAGGCGGCAGGCATCTGGCAAGCCGCAGGGTTTTCAGGGAGCTACAGGAACTATGATCGAACTGGGCGTCAATATCGACCACGTGGCGACGATCAGGCAGGCGCGCGGCACCTACGAGCCGGATCCGGTCTGGGCAGCCGTGGAAGCACACCTCGGCGGTGCCGATGGCATCACTATCCACCTGCGCGAGGATCGGCGACACATTCAGGACGCCGACGTCGAGAAGCTGCGCGATCTGGCGCAGATCAAGCTCAATCTCGAAATGGCGGCGACCGACGAGATGGTCGCCATTGCCTGTCGGGTCAAGCCGCAAATGGCCATGCTGGTGCCTGAAGGCCGGCACGAGGTGACCACCGAAGGGGGGCTCGATGTTCTGGCGCAGGAAGCCAGGCTTCGCCAGACCGTGGCCAGGCTCGCCGATGCCGGCATCGTCAGCAGCGTCTTCATCAATGCCGAGCCGGCACAGGTCGAAGCTGCCGCGCGGATCGGCGCGCGCGTTTGCGAAATTCATACCGGTCCCTATGCGCACGCCTTCTACACCCAGGGACGGGATCCCGAGAGCGCGGCGGTGCTGGCCGAAATCGACAGGATTCGGCTGGCCGGCGAGTCCGTTCGCCAGCTGGGCATGCGTTTCAACGCCGGTCACGCGCTCAACTACTTCAACGTCCAGCCGGTGGCGCAGCTCGCCGGTATCCGCGAACTGCACATTGGCCACGCGATCATCAGCCGTGCCGTGTTCGTCGGCCTGCGCGAAGCCGTGCGTGAGATGAAGCGCCTGATTCGCGAAGCGCAGGCGCTGCCGCTCACGCCTGCGCCATGATCACCGGCATCGGCACCGACATCGTCGCCATCGCCCGTTTCGGCACCCTCTACGAGCGGCACGGCCAGCGCGCGCTGGCGAAACTGCTATCCCCGCGCGAGTGTGCCGAGTTTACCGGTACGCGACAGCCGGCACGTTTTCTCGCCAAGCGTTTTGCTGCCAAGGAAGCACTTGGCAAAGCGCTCGGTATCGGTCTCGCCACACCAGCCACCTTGCCGAACATCGGTGTCGGTCATGACCCCCTGGGCCGGCCGGTGTTCGAGTACGCGGAACCGCTGGCTGCTCATCTCGCGCAGCGCGGGCTGGTCGCCCACCTCTCGATCAGCGATGAGCAGGATTTCGCCATCGCCTTCGTGGTCCTGGAGCAGGCATGAATGCCACGACTTCTCCCGTACAACTGCCGCTTGGCCCGCTGATGATCGACGTCGCCGGACTCACCTTGTCGGAGGTCGAGCGCCAGCGTCTGCTCCACCCGCTGGTCGGTGGCCTGATCCTCTTCGCCCGCAACTACGAATCGCCGGAACAGCTGGAGCGCTTGACGGCCGCGGTACATGCCCTGCGCACGCCGCCGCTGCCGATTGCCATCGACCACGAAGGCGGCAGGGTGCAGCGCTGCCGAAAAGGCTTTACGCATCTACCGCCGATGCGCCGTCTCGGCGAGTTGTGGGACGATGACCGGCAAGTCGCGCTGAGCACAGCGTCTGAACTGGGGTATGTCCTGGCGGCCGAATTGCGCGCTCGCGGCGTCGACCTGTCGTTTACGCCGGTGCTCGATCTCGACTGGGGACGCAGCAGCGTCATCGGCGACCGCTCTTTTCACCGCGACCCTGCGGCGGTGGTCGAACTGGCCGGCGCCTTCATCGAAGGTCTGCGCCGCGCCGGCATGGCCGCCTGCGGCAAGCATTTCCCGGGCCATGGCTGGGCCGAAGCCGATTCACATGTCGATCTGCCGGTGGACCAGCGCGGTCTGGACGAACTGGCGCCCGACCTCGAGCCCTACCGCCGGCTGCGTCTGGACGCGGTGATGCCGGCGCACGTGATCTATCCGCAGGTGGATCCTCGTCCGGCCGGTTTTTCGCCGGTCTGGAACCGCCTGCTTCGCGATCAAATCGGTTTTGCCGGCGTGATCTTCAGCGACGACCTGTCGATGGCCGGGGCCAGTGTTGCCGGCGACATCATCGCGCGCTGCTCGGCAGCCTGGGAAGCCGGCTGTGACATGCTGCTGGTGTGCAACACGCCGGAAGCGGTCGGCGAAGTGCTGGCCAATTGGCGGCCTGTTGCCGATCCATTGCGGGCGCAGCGTGTCGAGCGCCTGTCAGCGGCGATCGGCGCAGTCGACTGGTCGGACCTGCAGAAAGACGCCAGCTACCAGTCCGGTGTCGCCTCGGCGATGCGACTGTCGGCCTGACGCCGACGAAAACAGGCAGCCCAGGCTGCCTGTCGGATGACGATGCGCGTGCGACCGCGCTGCCGGAGGCGATGCTGAATCGACCGCTAAGCGACCGCTAATCGACCTCTATTTGGCGCGCGAACGGTATTCGTTGGAACGGGTGTCGATCTCGATCTTGTCACCGATCTCGACAAAGGCCGGCACCGGCAGCTCGAAACCGGTGGCCAGGCGGGCGGGTTTCAACACTTTGCCGGAGGTGTCGCCCTTGACCGCCGGCTCGGTGTATATCACTTCGCGGACGACGCTACTCGGCAGCTCGATCGAGATCGCCTTGCCGTTGTAGAACACCGCTTCGCAGGGCATGCCGTCCTCAAGGTAACTCAGCGCGTCAGTCATGCACTCGGCTTCGATTTCGTACTGGTTGTATTCGGCATCCATGAAGACATAGAGCGGCTCGGCGAAGTACGAATAGCTGACTTCCTTGCGCTCCAGCTGGATGACATCGAACTTGTCGTCAGCGCGATAGACGGTTTCGCTCGGCGAGTCGGTGAGCAGATTCTTCATCTTCATCTTGACCACCGAAGCGTTACGCCCCGATTTGACGTATTCGGACTTCAGAACCACCATCGCGTCGTTGCCGACCATGAAGACGTTGCCTGCGCGAAGCTCTTGTGCGGTTTTCATAGGGCGTTCCGGAAAACAGTTGGGGACAACAGACGATTATAACTTGGAACGCGCGAAGGTCGCCAGGCGGCTGCTCAGATCCTCCTGTCGGGCGAGTTCTTTCTGCCACTGCAGGGCGTGTTTGCGCAGCGTCGGAAGAGCGGCTGCAAGTTCTTGCCAGTGCGCCTTTTCGACTCTGCCACCATTGATTCTGCCACCCTTGACTCGGCCACCATTCCATGCGTGCCAGAATTCGCACAAGGCTGTTGCGGCCGCCGCCGACAGCCCGGCGCAGTAGATCCCCAGAAAGGCGTCCAGCTTGGCGACATGCGCAGCTTCCTCCTGCGGGTAGATGTGCCAGACCAGCGGTCGCGCCGCCCATTGCGCGCGCACGAAGGAATCCTCGCCGCGGACGAAGTTGAGATCGCAGAGCCACAGCAGGCGGTCATAAAGACCCTCTTCCAGGAACGGCAGGATGCGGATTTCCAACGCGCCACGGCGAAGCACATCGCCGGCCCTGAGCGACCGGCCGGCGTAGCTCTCGATTGCTGACCGCGTGCGCGATAGCGGTGCCATGCAGCACACCGGCACGGCCGAGGCTTCCCAGAGCGCCAGCAGATCGCCGATGGCGGGGTTCTCGTAGGCAAACAGCGAGGCCAGCAAGGTGCCGGCGGCCGGCGCCGGGAGCCCGCTCTGGCGCCAGAAGTCGGCCTGCAAGCCCGCGCTGCCGGCAAACTCCTGCCGCCGGGCCAGCAGGTCTGCCTCGCGCAGCAGACCCCCGGTGTCGGCCGTAAAGCCGGGAAAGAAGAAAAACTTGTCGAGCGCCAGCCGCGGGTGCGGCGACGGCAGCGCATGAAATCCTGCCACCCATTGTTCGGCGCTCAGATAGTCGAGATTGATCCACAGCGGGCGCGGCGACTGTCGCGCCATGGCTTCGACGAAGGGCTCGGGAATGCGGCAGGCGAAGGTTTCCAGCACCACCGCGGCCGGCTCCAGCGCGGGAAACGGTATTTCCCAGCGGCGGACTTCGATTCCCTGCACTTCCTGGCTGGACAGCGTCGGGTCCACCTGCGCGCAGAGCAGCGTGAAGGTTTCGAGCCGGTCGACCCACAGGCGCACGCGCACGTTGCGCTCGCCCGCCAGTTGCCGGGCCAGACGCCAGCAGACGGCGATATCGCCGAAGTTGTCGATAACGTGGCAGAAGATGTCCCAGTCGGGTCGAGCGGAAATAGGTGGCACGGACGGTGCGAAGGGGCGTGATAACATCGAAGCCGCTATCCTACGTCAGCCGGCGGCCACCGCGAATGCCCATGCAACAACCCTTCGACGCCAAGTCCCTGCTGGCCACGCTGACCGAACTGCCCGGGGTCTATCGAATGCTCGATAGCGCGGACACGGTGCTCTATGTCGGCAAGGCGAAAAACCTCAGGAAACGGGTCGCCTCGTATTTTCGCGACCGCCATCCGAGTCCGCGCATTGCGCTGATGGTGGCGCAGATCGCCCGCGTCGAGACCACCGTAACGCGTTCGGAGGCCGAGGCACTGCTGCTCGAGAACAACCTGATCAAGAGCCTCTCGCCGCGCTACAACATCCTCTTTCGCGACGACAAGTCCTACCCCTACATCGTCCTGACCCACGACCCCTATCAGCGCCTGGGCTTCTTCCGCGGGGCGACCGATCGGCGGGCCGACTACTTTGGACCTTTTCCATCGACACAGGCGGTGCGCGAGAGCATCCAGCTGCTGCAGAAGATGTTTCGCCTGCGCACTTGCGAGAATGCGGTGTTCAACAATCGCTCGCGGCCATGCCTGCTCCACCAGATCAAACGCTGCTCAGCGCCCTGTGTCGGGCTGGTCGAAGCCGAGCGCTACGCCGAAGACGTCGACATGGCAGCCCTGTTTCTGCAGGGGCGCCAGCAGGACGTCATCGGACGCCTGTCGGCAGCGATGGATCAGGCAGCAGCGAAACTCGCCTTCGAGCAGGCCGCCGTCTACCGTGATCAGATTCAATCCCTGCGGCAGGTGCAGGACAAGCAATACGTCGACAGCGACAAGGGCGGCGACGTGGACATCGTCGCCGCGGTGGAAGAGCAAGGCATGCTGTGCGTCAACCTGGCGATGGTGCGCGGCGGCAGGCATCTCGGCGACCGGCCCCAGTTTCCCGTCAATGCCGCCGATTCGTCGGCGCCCGAAGTGCTGACCGCCTTTCTCGCCCAGCACTATCTCGCGCACCCCATTCCGACGCGCATCCTGGTCAATTTGGCGCCACTGGATGGCGAGCTGGCCGATTGGCTCAGCGCGGCGGCCGGGCGACCGGTCAGGGTCGCCGAGGCCAGGCTGACCGCGCAGCGGGTGTGGGTCGAAATGGCCGAACAGAACGCCAGGCTGGCGATCACCGCGCGACGCAGCGCGCTGTCGCGGCAGGGCGCGCGGCTCGAAGCGCTCTGCAAGACGCTCGATCTCGACCTGGAGGAGGGCAGCGAGGCACGCATCGAGTGCTTCGACATCAGCCACACGCAAGGCGAGTCGACGGTAGCGGCGTGCGTCGTCTATCAGGGTAGCGGCATGCGCAAGTCGGAGTATCGCCGCTTCAACATCCGGGACATTACCCCGGGTGACGATTACGCGGCGATAAGGCAGGCGGTACTGCGTCGCTACGAAAAACTGCTGAGCGGGGATGGCGCTGCGCCGACGCTGATCCTGATCGACGGTGGCAGGGGGCAGGTGAGCGCTGCGGTGTCGGCACTCGAGGAACTCGGGCTGGGGCAATTGTCGCTCCTTGGCGTGGCCAAGGGAGAGGCGCGCAAGCCGGGATTGGAAACGCTGGTTTTCGCGGATGGCCGCGAGCCGTTACAATTGCCGTCTGAACATCCCGCGTTGCATCTGATCCAGGAAGTTCGCGATGAGGCGCACCGCTTTGCGGTGTCCGGACATCGCGCCAGGCGTGGCAAGGCCACACGGACTTCGCGGCTGGAAGAGATCAGTGGCATCGGGCCAAAGCGGCGCAAGGCGCTGATTTCCCGTTTTGGCGGCCTGCAAGGCATTTCCGATGCCGGGATTGACCAACTGACCGCGGTTCCAGGAATCAGCCGGGAACTCGCCGAGACCATTTACGCGGCTTTGCACTGATGCCACTGAACATACCGATTCTGCTGACCTGGCTACGGATCATCCTGATCCCGCTGATGATCGCCATCTACTACGTTCCCGAGTCATGGGTTCATGTCGTCGGCCGTGATCTGGCGGCGACGGTGGTTTTCCTGGTCGCCGCGCTCACTGACTGGCTGGACGGCTATCTCGCGCGTCGCTGGCAGCAGACATCCGCGTTCGGTGCCTTCCTCGATCCGGTGGCCGACAAGCTGATGGTCGCCGCGGCGCTGATCGTCCTCGTCCAGTTGGGCCGGCTTGACGCCATCCTGGCGGCGATCATCATCGGTCGCGAGATCACCATTTCCGCCTTGCGTGAATGGATGGCCCGGATTGGTGCACATCGCAGCGTGGCCGTATCGATGATCGGCAAAATCAAGACCACCGCCCAGATGATCGCCATTCCGATGCTGCTTTATCACGCCTCATTGGCGGGCCTCGACGTCTTTCTGGCGGGCACCTGGCTGATCTACATCGCCGCCGTGCTGACGCTGTGGTCGATGGGATATTACATGCGAATGGCCTGGCCGCACCTGATCGAAGCGGACCGCAAGCGCTAGCCGAGTGCCTGAATGGCATGCGGAGAAAGCGCCGGACGTGAAGAAGGCGTTGACAGTAATGGGCAGCCCTTTATAATGCGCACTCGCTCCACGCGGGAGTAGCTCAGTTGGTAGAGCGATACCTTGCCAAGGTATAGGTCGAGAGTTCGAGACTCTTCTCCCGCTCCAGATTTCCTGCCCAGCGGTCGGTTTTTCCGCACTCAAGGGCAGCCCCCGCCGCCAGGCGGGTTCGGCGCGATAGCAAAGCGGTTATGCACCGGATTGCAAATCCGTTCAGCCCAGTTCGACTCTGGGTCGCGCCTCCA
>NZ_JAVTWB010000254.1:0-1943 GCF_032229525.1 Accumulibacter sp.
GAGTCGCGACATGATTCGGCGAGTCCTGATTACACCGAAGGGGCAGACGCTCGACAGCATTGGCCGCGGCCCAGGCGCACCCTGGCAAGAGAGGCAATTCACGTGAAGAAGTGCAATCGAGAGGGAAATGACGGTGCTGGCCACGCTCATCAATCGTAACGCGCTCGAATCGCGGGCGGGCGGCACGGCCTTTCGGCGTGGCGAAGCATACTTTTCCACCGGCGCTGTCGGGCAGCTACGGGCGCAGGAAAACAAGGTCTCTGCCAAAGTCGAAGGCACGCAAAGCTATCGGGTCGAACTCCGAGGCGAGGACGGCGAGCTTGCCGCAGATTGCACCTGTCCGCGCTCCGGCGACGGCTATTGCTGCAAGCATTGCGTCGCAGTTGGATTGGCATGGCTCGACGAACACGGATCGACGTCATTGCCGACCGATGGCGCGGGCAGAAAACCTGCCAAGGCCAAACGCCGCGATCCGTGGCAAGACATCCGGCAATACCTGGAAAGCCAGCCAAGCGAATCCCTGGTCGAGCTGTTGCTGGATGTCGCGCAGCGCGACGACCGGCTATTCCAGTCGCTCCTGCTCAAGGCGGAGCGAACACACGACGGCGGCAATGCCGACAAGGCATTCCGGCGTGCGATCGACGACGCGGTGCGGATTCGTGGCTTCATCGAATGGCGCGAGGTCGGCACCTATGCCGGGAATATCGACCAGGTGGTCGATTCCCTGGCCGAGTTGCTGCAAGCGGATTCCGCCGCCATGCTGGTGGGTCTCGCCGAGCATGCGATCGAGAAGGTCGAGCACGCCATGGAGCAGGTCGATGACTCGAACGGCGAAATCGGTGGCATCGTCTGTCGCCTTGGCGAGATGCATCTCAAAGCCTGCACGCTGGCGAAGCCCGACCCGGTGGCGCTTGCCGAGCGCTTGTTCAGTTTTGCAAGCACCTTGCCCTTCGGCTTGTGCAGTTTCGACGCCGCCACCTACCGGACACCCCTCGGCAAAAAAGGCTTGCAGCGCTACCGCGAGTTGGCTGAAGCCGAATGGCGGAAGATCAAGCCACGCACCGACGACAAGGGTTATGACCCCCATCGGGCGTCGATCACCCGCATCATGGAGCGCCTCGCCGAGGCCAGCGGCGACGTCGATGAACTGGTGGCGATCAAGGCCAAGGATCTTTCCTCCAGCTACCGCTATCTCGGCATTGCCGAAATTCTGGCCAAGGCGAAACGCCATGACGAAGCCCTCGTCTGGGCCGAGCGCGGCCTGCAAGCGTTTCCGGATCGACCGCACAATGACCTGCGGGATTTTCTGGTCGCCGTCTATCTCACGCGCAAGCGCAACGACGAGGCGCTGCAGCTTACCTGGGTTCAGTTCGAGGAACGTCCCGGTCTGGAGCCGTACAGGAAGCTGCGTGAGGTCGCCGGCAAGCTGGGCATCTGGCCGGTGCAGCGCGAGCGTGCCCTGGTCTGGCTCGATCAGGCCATTACCAGGGAGGCCGCATCGACCAGCCGCTGGAAACCCACGCCATCGACGCCAAACTACAGCTTGCGTCTATCTATCGCCTTATGGGAGGAGGACCTGGATGCTGCCTGGGCTGTGGCCCACCAAGGCATCTGTGACCGTACCCTGTTGATCGCGCTCGCCGGGAAGCTCGAAAAGGAACGCGCCGATGATGCCATCAGTCTGTATCGGCGAGTCATACCTGCCATCGTCGACGAAACCAAGAACTCGGCTTACGAGCAAGGCGTGCGGCTGGTCCGCAAGATCGGTAGCCTGATGGCGGCACAGAACAGGCTGCGCGCATTTGCCGACTATCTGGCAGAACTCCGATTGCAGTTCAAGCCGAAACGGAATTTCATCAAGCTGCTGGATGACGTCGTCCGCTCGATGACACTCGCAAAATGATCCGTGCAAGACCCAGTCGTGGAGAGCGCACGGGGTCAGC
>NZ_JAVTWB010000254.1:2043-4184 GCF_032229525.1 Accumulibacter sp.
TCAGTGCTAACATTTGAACATTCCCCCACGATCAAGATTAAGAGGACCAACTCGATCCTTCTCGCAGAGCTGACGGCGATGTCACCTTCGTGATAGAAAAGGGTTGGCAAACCACAAAACGGGCAAGAGTCGAGACTTGCCCCAAGTTTACGGTCGCGTCAAGGCGGGCGTTTGGTCTGCGATTTCAATGGCTTGGTAATTTGCTCACTTGGGAATAGACTCAGCTCGAGGAGACATGGGTATGACCGACAACGTAGAGAATCTGATTCTTGAGCACTTGCGCGGATTGCGAGCCGGACAGGATCGCCTTGAGAGCGAAATGCGGGAGGTTGCCGCGCGCCTGACCAGCCTGGAAGCGAGTACGGCGGCCGGTCGGCGCGACAGCGCGCACAACTACGAAGAAGTCATCCGGCAACAGTCGAGTATCGACCAGATCAAGGCGCGAATTGACCGGATTGAAAGGCGTTTGGAAATTGTGGGCTAAGGCGTCAGGAGGGAGCAGAGGAATAACCCCGAACCTGCCGCTGTAGATAACCCGATGCACCGCAGCTCAGCGGGGTCAGTGCGAGCCAAGAGGGGCCAGCGACATTTCCTTTCTCGCTCAAGGAAGCCTATTCCCGCCGACCTCTCTAGCTTTGCCGAACCTCGAAGCCTCGCTTGACAGGAATACAGCAGCCGTCAGCGCGAGTGCTTGTCCGGAAGCTGAGAAGCACATGCCTCCGACCCCTGGTCACTGCGAACGGCTGACGTTGATGAGGTTGCTGCAGCCGCAATGTTGGGAGGAGACGTGATGGTGGGACCAAGTACTGACGATCGGGAAGCTTACGACGTGTTCCTCTCGCATCGGTCGGATGACAAGCCGACGGTCGAGAGACTTGCCGAGAAGCTCGTCGAGGAAGCAGGGCTGGCCCCTTTTCTCGACCGTTGGCATCTTGTTCCCGGCGAGCCATGGCAGGAAGCCCTGGAACAGGCGCTGAACCAGAGCCGCTGCTGCGCCGTATTCATCGGGCCGAGCGGCGTCGGGTCCTGGGAGAACGAAGAGATGCGCACGGCGCTGAGCCGGCGCGTTCACGGGAGCCGGTTTCGCGTCATTCCGGTGCTGCTTCCCGGTGCCGGCAGTCTGGTCAGGGAGAAGCTGCCGTCATTTCTACTCCGCTTCACCTGGGTAGACTTCAGCGCCGGCATCGACGACGAGATGGCCTTCGCCCGTCTGGTGGCCGGTATCCGCGGCGAGGCCCCGGGCCGCTCGCCGCCGCAGCGTCTGTCGCAGGTTTCGCTGTATGTTCGCAAGAGCGTGCGCGAGCTCATGGAAGAGGCGCTGCGAGCCGATGGTATCGATCTCGCCGGCGTTCCGGTGGTGCTTGGTGCGACGATCAGGATGGTTGTTCGTCGTTGCCAGCTGCAGTATCCGGAACTCGATCCGCTCTACGTCGCCGAGCGGATTGCCGCTGCCCGGTCGCTGGCCTACGAAGAGAAGTATGCGCACCGCAGCAGGAAGGAAGACGAGCGCTACCGCGCCTTCGACGAGTGGGAGGCGGAACTGCATGCCGTGCTTCGGCAGGTCGGCATCCGCGACTTCGGGCGCTGCAAGGCCATCAACGTCGGTATCGGCAACGGCCTCGAAAACCCCTTTTTCTACCGCGACTTCGAATTGTTGACCGGCGTCGATCTGTCGCAGACGGCGCTGGCCGCGGCGGCACGCGCGACGCCCGGACTGCGCACCTGCTGTAGCGAAGCGGAACGGCTTGATGGCGTCGACAGCGGCGCCTACGACCTCTACCTGTCGCTGCGTACCTATCAGTCAACGCTGTTCGATATCGGCGACGCGCTTTTCGAGGCTTGCCGCGTGCTCAGGATCGGCGGCGCTGCCGTGATCTCGATACCGTACGTGTATTTCGACCAGGGGCGTCGACTCAACGGCCTGCAGCGGCCCGGCGGGCACGACCTCGACCCAGACTTGCCGTACGAGTTTGCCGAACGGGTACGCCGTGGCCTGCAGAATCTCGGCTTTGAGTCGCTGGGCATACGCACCGGGCTGTTCGAGATCTACGTCTACGGGAACAAGCTGGCGTAGGAACCAAAGCAACCTGTTGAAGGTCAAGCTTTTTCGCGAAGCCAACGGGGTCAGTTCTAGCATTAGC
>NZ_JAVTWB010000255.1:0-4184 GCF_032229525.1 Accumulibacter sp.
CCGGGCAGGGCAACAACTACGATGCCTTCTATTCGCTCATCGCCGCAAGCAATCCAGGTCTGGCCCCGGATGCGATCCGGGCGCAGGTGATTCAGGTTCTGCAAAGTC
Source organism: Accumulibacter sp. (assembly GCF_032229525.1). GTDB lineage: Bacteria > Pseudomonadota > Gammaproteobacteria > Burkholderiales > Rhodocyclaceae > Accumulibacter. The sequence goes on from NZ_JAVTWB010000255.1 coordinate 109, forward strand.
GGGGGCTTCCGGCCGATGGTACGGTGGTCAATGGTTACCTTACCGACCGCGAGCAGCTGTCGGAGCGGCAGCAACTGTCCGTCGCCCTGCTGGGTGTCCGCAACAGCGTGACTTTGACGGCGAGCCAAAGCGTGCAACAGCCTCTGGGCCTGATCAACGGCGCGACCGACAATTATTCGCTGTCCAACCGGATCCGCCAACAGGGAATCGGTATCAATTGGGGCTACCAGTTGACCGGCATCTCGTCGCTGTCCTTGTCGCTCAATCAACAGCGCAGCACGGGCTATACGGGGGGCTCACCTGAAACCGAGACGCAGTATGCCAATCTGCTGTTTACCACCCGAGTCGGGCCGAAAACCAGTGCCAACGTCGGCGTGCGCCGGGTGATTTCGAGCGGCGTGAGCAGCTATACAGAGAGCGCGTTGACCGGCTCAATTTTTCACAGCTTCTGATCGATAGTCATGTACGAGTCCTTCTACGGCTTGACCAGCAAGCCTTTTCAGCTGAATCCTGATCCTTCGTTCTATTTCGCGTCCAGGCAGCACCGGCGTGCCATGGCCTACCTTGAGTACGGTCTGAATCAGAACGAAGGATTCATCGTCGTTACCGGCGAGATCGGCGCGGGCAAGACGACGATCGTCCGCGGTTTGCTCAATGACCTGGATGCCGAGAAAGTGGTCGCCGCGCAGTTGGTCAGCACCCAACTGGACGCCGAGGATACCTTGCGAATGGTTGCCGCGGCTTTCGGTGTCGGGGCGAAGAACGACGGAAAATCCGAGATGCTGCTTGCCCTCGAGGCCTTTCTGGTCGATGTCACCAGTCAGGGCAAACGTTGCCTGCTGATTGTTGACGAAGCGCAGAATCTGACGGCGCGGGCGGTTGAAGAACTGCGCATGCTGTCGAACTTCCAGTTCGGTACCCAGGCTTTGTTGCAGACCTTCCTGGTCGGGCAGCCGGAGTTCCGGAAGATCATGCAGAGTCCGCAGATGAAGCAATTGCGGCAGCGCGTAATCGCAGCCTGTCATATCGGCCCGATGGATCAGGACGAAACGCAGGCCTACATCGAGCATCGACTCAAATGCGCGGGATCGCAAGGTTCGCCACGCTTCGACGCCGGTGCCTTCGAAGCGCTCTACGAGGCCAGCGGTGGTATCCCCCGACGGATCAACGCGCATTGCGATCGTTTGTTGCTCTCCGGCTTCCTGAACGGCAAGAGTGAATTTACACGCGCCGACGTCGAAGAAGTCGCCAAAGAACTCCGGGAGGAGACTCAATCTGCGCCATCGATGACGTCGAGCAAGATCATGGACGAGGCGCCTGGCGCCGTGAACGCCCAACTGACGGAGAGCGGCATTCTGGACATCGACCTGTCGCGGCTGGAGCTTGACGGCAGCACGGCAGAGCGTGCGTCACGCGCCATCGCGGATCTCAAGAGCAACCATACGGAGCAGCGAATGATCCGTATCGAGCGCAGCATCGTCCGTCTCGAACGCAACAACGCAGCGCTTCTGTCGCTGCTGCAGCAACTGGTCGATGCCGTTCGGGCAAAACAGGAATGAGGGAAAATCGCTTTGTCTGATCAACAATGGCCCGCTGATTTGGGCCCGGTAGTATGCGTCGTCGGCGCCCGGCCAAACTTCATGAAAATGGCACCGATTCTGCGTGCTTTCAGCGCCCATCGTCCGGCTCTGCCGACGTTGCTCGTCCATACCGGTCAGCACTACGACAAGGACATGAACGATCGCCTGTTCGTCGATCTGCGCCTGCCGCACCCGGACATCAACCTGGAAGTTGGCTCGGCGACCCACGCCGTGCAGACGGCGGAAGTGATGAAGCGTTTCGAACCGGTGCTGGACACTCATCGGCCGTCTTGCGTGCTGGTGGTCGGCGACGTCAACTCGACCCTGGCCTGCGCGCTGGTCTGTGCCAAGAAGGAAGTGCCGGTGGTGCATGTCGAGGCCGGTCTGCGTAGCCACGATCGGGCCATGCCGGAGGAGATCAACCGGTTGCTCACCGACCAGCTCGCCGACCGCTTGTACACGACCGAGCGCAGTGCGCTGGCCAACCTGACTCGTGAAGGGGTGGCCGAGGAGCGGGTGTGTTTTGCTGGCAACGTGATGATCGATTCGCTGCTGTCGAATCGTGCATCGGCGCAGCAGCCGGAGAAGACCTTGCAGATGGCGGGTGTCGATCCCGTTGTGCTCGATGATCCACGGGGTTACGGAGTGGTGACGCTGCACCGTCCTTCCAATGTCGATCGCCAGGAGACGCTGGCGCCGCTACTTGCCGTCCTGCGTGAAGTCTCGGAAAAACTGCCCTTGATCTTCGCCTTGCATCCACGCACACGCGCCAACATAGAGCGTTTCGGTCTGGCTGAGCTGCTGCACAGCCAGCGTATTGTCCTGCTGCCGCCACAGGGCTACCTGGAGATGCTCGGCCTGATGGCGGGCGCCAAGCTGGTGCTCTCGGATTCCGGGGGGCTGCAGGAGGAAAGTACCGCGCTCGGCGTTCCCTGCCTGACCATCCGCGAAAATACCGAGCGCCCGATCACTGTCGAGCAGGGAACCAATACCCTGGTTGGCTGTGATCCGCAGGCGATCCGAAAAGGTGTCGACGAGATTCTGTCGGGTGCTGGCAAGAGCGGCCGCATTCCGGAGTTTTGGGATGGCCGGGCGGCAGAGCGCATCGCCGCCGATCTCTCGGCATGGCTGATCGCTCGCCACGCGCAGCGCGCCGGCTAGCGCGGACGGGGACCCGAGATGACAGGCCAGCCGATCACCAACGCACTGACCATCGACGTCGAAGACTACTTCCAGGTTTCCGCGCTCGCCCCCTACATTCCTCGTGACCAGTGGGATTCGCGTGAGTGCCGGGTCGAACGCAACGTCGAGCGTATTCTCTCGATGCTCGACGAACAACAGACGGCGGCGACCTTCTTCACGCTCGGCTGGATCGCTGAACGCTACCCGCATCTCGTCCGTCGCATTGTCGACGGCGGGCACGAGCTGGCCAGCCATGGCTATGGCCATCAGCGCGCCAGTGATCTCTCGGAAGCCGAGTTTGCCGCGGACGTCGGGTCGGCCAAGAAACTGCTGGAGGATATTTCGGGTCAGGAAGTCAGCGGCTATCGAGCGCCGAGTTTTTCGATTGGCGAAGGTAATCTGTGGGCTTTCGATTGCCTCGAACGCGCAGGTTATCGCTACAGTTCGAGCGTTTACCCGATTCGCCATGATCACTACGGCATGCCCGATGCGCCGCGCTTCGCTCACCGGGTACGCGCCGGGCTGCTCGAACTGCCAGTGACGACGGTTCGCTTTTTCGACCGTAACTGGCCCGCCAGTGGCGGTGGTTACTTCCGCCTGCTGCCGTATCCGCTTTCACGTTGGCTGATGCGCAAGGTGAATGAGCTGGATCGTCAGCCGGCAATCTTCTATTTCCATCCCTGGGAAATCGATGCCGAGCAGCCGCGCATCCCGGGGATCAGCGCCAAAACGCGCTTTCGCCACTACGTCAACCTGCAATACACGGAAGGTCGGCTCAAACGATTGCTCGGCGACTTTCGCTGGGGGCGGATGGATGAGGTGTTTCTCGGCACGGCCAACCCGGCGTTGGCGTTGAACTGATGAATACGACCATCGAGGAAGTCAGCGGCTTGGCAGCGGCAAGTGCGCCGCTCGAACTCAAGAGCCTCGCTTCTGACGACAGCGCTGCAGTCGCCAAGTGGGATACTTTCGTCGAAGCGTGCCCGGAAGCGACCTTTTTCCACAAGGCAGGATGGCAGCGCATCGTCAGCGAGGTTTTTGGTCATCGAACGGACTTTCTCTACGCCGAGCGGGCCGGCGTCATCGAGGGCGTGCTGCCGCTGGCGCAGGTCAAGAGCGTGTTGTTCGGCAATACGCTGGTCTCCTTGCCGTTTGCCGTCTATGGCGGTGTGGCGGCGAGCAGCCAGGCGGCGGTCGAGCTTCTTGAAAAGGAAGCGCAAGCGATTGCCGTTCGCCTCGGCGTCGACCATCTCGAACTACGCAATCTTCGCCAGCGTCATCCGGACTGGCCGCTGCAGGACCTCTACGTGCGCT
>NZ_JAVTWB010000256.1:0-2990 GCF_032229525.1 Accumulibacter sp.
GCGGCCAGTTGAAACTGTTTCCCGGGTGAGGAGCCAAGGTGCACCATCCAGTCGATATAGGCCATGGCCAGCGACGCCGGCGAAACGCCGCCGGTGAACTGGCCGAGGGCGATGTTGGTCATGCGGTCGATTTCTTCCAGGGCGTCGGAGTCGAGCAAGTGGCGATCGCTGAGGCGGCGCGAGAATTCTGGATGAGGTGGTGGTGTTGCGGGCGTTTGGCCGGCAGCTGCTGTTGCCTCTGATTCGAGGATGGACCCTACGGGGTCCTTAAGTTTTGCGCTCATGGGATCTTTGTCCTTGGATGCCAAAGCGCTCGACAGCCGTTGCCGCCACACACTTCGGCCAAAAACATTCCAGGAAATCAAGCCGGTTGATGGGCCTGGTCCAACACAACAAGGCGCGGAGATGCGGGGCTTGATGGCAACTTGTGGGCTGGCGGGCGCCGTCTCGCGGCGCCGCTGCTGCCCGGCGGATGGCCGCCAACGCCTACTTCTTCCAGTGGAAGAACAAGTCCTTGCCCTCCTTGCCGGAGAGAGTGACGTTCTGCGATTCGGTCAGCCCCTTGAAGCGGGCGCTGACTCGATAGTTGCCGTGCGGCAGCATCACGTAAAGCATCGGACCAGCCTTGGGCAGTTCGAACACCGGGTTGCCGCTCGCGTCGAGGATGACCACCGGCACATCGGCAATGAACTCGCCGTCCTTGCGCTCCGAGAAGGCCATGCGCAGCGGGAATTCCTTGGCCAGGCGGCGCATGGTCGCCGCTTCGTCCTTGCCGACGCCACCGTTGAGGTAGGTGCTGACGAGGACCGCTTCGACGACCACGGGTTCCTGGACAATCGTCTCGACGATGACCGGCTCCCTGGCGTTGGCGGCGAGCGGCAGCGTCGCGAGCAGGCTGGCGCCGATCAGGGCGCCAGTGAAAGAGCCAAGCGTTTTCATGATGAAGATCCTTTCAGGTTTCTGGTGAATGTCTTGTGGAATCCGCGGGTGTTCGGCGCGTGCCAGGTCGGCCGCGATGGCGAACGCCAAGCGCTACTTGCCGGGGTTGATCTGCTGCCCGACGGTGTTGACACCGCTGGCCAGATTTTGCAGGCCCTTGGCAACCTCATTGCGCGTCCATTGGCTACCGGAGGCGAGCTTGTCACCCAGGGCGCGCGTCTCCGCCACCGTACTTGCCGCGATGCTTTTCGCTTCGCCGCCAACCCATCCGGCCGCGCTCTCCAGGCCGTGTGCAGCCGCCTTGAGTTCGTAGCCGGTCCGTTCGTAGGCCTGGCGAACCCAGGATTCGCCGGCCTTGGCGCGGTACGCCTGGGCTAGCGCCTGATTGGCCGCAGCGAACGCCTTGTCCATTTCCCTGGTTTCTTTCAGGCTGCCTTTGGCGACCGCTGGCGCGAGCTTGTCGAGATCGAGAACCGACTTGTCGAGCGCCTGCTTGGCCTGCCCGCTGGCGCGGCCCGCCTCGAGGCGCAGGTAGCCGGTAGCCTTTCGGATCTCGGCCGCGGCGGCGGCGTATTCCTTGCGGCCATAGTCCGCAACGGCATTCGTGAAGTGCCGCTGAGGTTCTTCACTGACCGGATACCAGGTGCTGACGTCGGTGACCACCCAGCGCCGGTCGAGGTCGGCGCGCGCGGCGGTGTCGAGCGCCTGATCCAGCTCTGCCTTCTTGGTGATCTTGCCGCTGTCGATCGCGCTGGCCGCCGAGCTGACTTTTGTGGCACTGGCATTGATGCGCGCGACCGCATCCTGGGTAAACTTCTGGTCGGCCGCCAGCAGCGCCTGGTCGGCGACCACCAGTTCCTTGCCTTCCTTGTCGGCGCGAGCGGCCTGTTTCTTCAACTCCTCAGCCGCGGCGCGCATCTCCGTCGCCGCCTTCTTGTGGTCTTTGGCGTCGAAGGCCTTGCGCGCAGCGTCGAGATGCCGACTAAGGTCGTCGACTACCGGCGTATAGGTGGTGGTGTTGTCGTAGATGATCCAGTCCTCCGGCGCTTTGAGTTGTGGCGCTGCCGAAGTCGCTGGCGAGGCTGGCTGCACCGCTGCGGCGGGTGCTCCTTTTGGCGCCTGCGCGTGGGCCACGTTGGCCAGTTGAGCGGCAGCCAACAACACTGCCAGGGCCATCGGTTTGATGATCATTTTCATTGTCGGCTCCTTTCAAAGTGACTCGTTACGCAGCAAGGCTAAATAGCCAGCTCGGCCTCATCGTGCTGATGGTGATGGTCGAACGAGGCCATACCCGAATTTGCCAGGAGTTGCCGAGCGTGCTCGATCTCCTCGGCGTCGCCGTTGAGTGCGAGAACGAACTTGTCGGCCTTGAGAGCGGTTTCATAGCGCAGCACGGAGTCTCTCGGAACACCGATGGACATCAGAGCGCCGGTCAGGGCGCCAAGGCCGCCGACCAGCGCGGCGCCCTGCAGACCGCCGAAGAGAGCGGCCGCCAGCGGACCGAGAACGACCACATGACCGACCACCGGGATGAACATCAGCGCGGAGCCGAAAAGTATTCCGGTCAGTCCGCCCCAGAACGCACCCAGTTTGCCAAACACCTTGGCCCGGTCGCCGGCATTGAGGAAGCCAACCACGTGTTCCTCGGTGTGATAGTCCCGGCCGACGATCGACAAATTCTTCATGTTGAATCCGGCGTTCTGCAGCGTCTTGACCGCGGCTTCAGCCTGGCTGTGCAGATCGTAGATGGCGATTGCGATGCCTTTCCTGTCGTTGCTCATGATGGCTTCCTTCCTCGAATTGTTGTTGGTGATGAACCTTGGGGTCTGCTGTCGCCCGCTTGTCCATGGCGCCCACTGTAGTTCGCGGTCGCTGCCAGGTAAGCTGCCAAAGGTCACCACCTGGGGCTGCGCGAAGTCACGATTTGGCAGTCACCAAGGTCACATGCGCGACGGTGGGTTCTGCTGATGGAAGCGGCGTCCGCTACGGGCAAACGCTTGCCGTCGACCAGCCGCCCGGTTGGCGGCAGGTGCCGCAACACTGGACGGAAA
>NZ_JAVTWB010000256.1:3090-4175 GCF_032229525.1 Accumulibacter sp.
CGGCGGCCGCGGGCGACTCAAGCGTTGGGAAACTACTCGGCGGGGAATGGGCTTACTGCTGCGCGACCGGTCTCACGCCCGAGGCTGCTGGCGCAGGGAGATGATGGCCAGCTCGGTACGCGTATTGGCGTGCAGTTTTTCCATAATCCGGCTGACATAGTTCTTCACCGTGCCCTCGGCGAGAAAGACGGCCGCCGCGATCTGCTTGTTACTCTTGCCTTCGGCGATCAGCGCGAGAATCTTTTCTTCTTTGCTGCTCAATGCTTCCGGCCCGGACAACGCAGTTTCCGTCCGAGTCGTTGCGGCAGGTGGGCTGGAAGCCGTGGGGTGGTCAACGGGGGGCTCGGCTGCCGGGGCCAACAGCCGCCGAAACTGATCCATCACCTTGCGCGCAATCTGCGGCGTCAGCCGTGACTCGCCGCGATGGACGGCGCGCACGGTTTCGAGGAGTTCGTCTTCGCTGGCGTCCTTGAGCAGATACGCCTGAGCGCCGGCGCGTACGGCGGCGAAGACGGACTCCTCGTCGTCCAGGGTGGTCAACACCAGCACGTGCGTATGCGGCAGCGCCATCGTGATCTCGCGCGTCGCTGCGACCCCCCCCTTGCGCGGCATGTGCAGATCCATCAGCACCACGTCCGGAGTCAGGCGCTCGGCGAGGGCTACGGCTTCGACGCCATCCGACGCTTGGCCGACGACCTCGATGTCGGCTTCGAGCGACAGCATCAGCGTCATGCCACGGCGGATCAGCGCTTGATCGTCGACGACCAGCACGCGGATACGGCCGCTGTCGGCCGCTGTTTCGCTCACCAAGACCTTCCTCCGCCGGTGTCGGCATCACTCGGGCACGGCGCAGCCCCTAATTGCTCGCGGATACGGCCAACCACCGGCGAAGGAAGGCGCGCCGTCAAATAGACGAGCATCGCGCTGACGGCGAGTTTCGCCTGCACCGGGGAGATTCCGGCCCGCTGTGCGACCAGTCGAATCAGTTCATTCACGGCACGAATCCTGGTTTCTGGAAGTCGGCAGGGAGTACGGAGGTGACCCCTGGGGTACCCTGACTGTAGCGCTTGCCGCTTGCTTGTGAG
>NZ_JAVTWB010000257.1:0-4175 GCF_032229525.1 Accumulibacter sp.
CGATCAACGCGGTCGGCACGCAAACCGGCGTGACCGCCTCGGCCAATGCCACCACTGGCGTACTGACCCTGACGGCAGCCGACGGCCGCGACATTAACCTGGCACTCTCCGGCACGGCCACCACCCCGACGACCGCCGCCACGGCCAAGACGGCTTTCCTGGCCAGCACCGGTTTGACGGCCGACCAGGCTTCCGCAGCTACCGCCGGCACGGCCATCACCGCTGGCGCCATCGCGACGCCGCCCTTGGCTGGTGGGACGCTGGCCGCTGGCGCTTTGACGGCCAATGGCGCCAGCGTCGGCGCCGTCACTTTTGGTACCGCGGCATTCACTGCCGTCACTGCCGCGTCATCGAACGCAATCGGCAGCACGCTGACGATTGCCGGTTTGACCGCGGGCAGCACCTACACACTCGCCTCTACCGCCACCAACGTCGGCACAGTTCAATTCGTCGCAACGGGCGTCGACAACACCGATGCCGCGTTGTTTGCCGCAGCCTACAACGCCCTCGGCACGCCGACGACGCAGTACACTGCTGCCGGGAACGTCTTGACGTCGTCTGTGGGCACTTCGACGCTGGCACTTACTGCCGTCAGAACCGCTGCCGAGGTGGCGGCGGGAGTGACGGTCGCGAGCAAGACAATCGCCGCAACGTCTGCGATCGCGAATGCGGATGCGGCTAAGTTTGCCGTCGGCGGCGCGGGCGCGGGGACCATGGGCAAGCAAGCTTCCAACGGCGCAGCCTACAGCGGCCAGGAATTCGCCCGCGCGGTGAACACCGCGCTGGCTTCCGCCACCGGCGGGGCAGCGGTCAACGGGAGCGTCACCTCCAACGCCACGACGGGTGCCTTGACCTACGTTGCGGGAACGACCGATAGCCTGCAGTTCGCCATTGCCGGCACCGCGACGAGTGCCGCCACAGCCGCGACCACCGCAACCAGCCTGGCCACGCAAACCGGTCTCAGCGCCGCCCAGTTGGGAATCCAGGCCGCCGGCACCAACACCACCAACCATGGCACCGTCACGCTGAGCAGCACCAGCGCGAACGGCATCGTCTGGGCCGGTGCGGCCGCTGCTTCGGTAGGCCTCGCCTCCACGGGCACGCAAAGCGCGTCGGTTTCTTCCAGTGTTTCCAGCATCGCCACGCTGAATGTGCTGACCGCCGGGTCCGCCGTCGCCGCCTTGACGGCGCTCGACGGCGCGCTGGCAACGGTGAGTGGTGCGCGGGCTTCGCTCGGTGCGTATCAGAACCGTTTCGCTTCGGTGGTTTCCAGCCTGCAAACGACGTCCGAGAACCTCTCGGCCTCGCGTAGCCGCATCGTCGATGCCGACTTCGCGCAGGAAACCGCCAACCTGACGCGGGCGCAAATCCTGCAGCAGGCCGGTACCGCGATGCTGGCCCAGGCCAACGCACTGCCGCAGAACGTGCTCTCGCTATTGCGGTAAGCGACCAAGCTTAGCGAATAGCAGTAAGATCGGGGTGCGCCCGCGACAACGCGGCCGCACCCCGGCGTCTCTTCACCAAGGAGTGTGAGATGAATATCCAACCCACCACCGCTTCTCTGCCACCACAAGCGCAGGGCAACCCGGTGCTCAGAAATGCGACACCCGAAGCCCAGCAGAAGCCCGCCGAACAGGCGACCAGGACCGGGGAGGCGGCCAAATCGCCGTCGCCAGTCCAGCAACAAGCGGACCGCAAGGAGGTGGAAGCAGCCACCAACAGCGTTCGCGATTTTGTCCAGCCGATCAACAGCAATCTGGAATTCAGCATCGTCGAAGATACGGGCCAACTGCTGATCAAGATCGTCGACCGTTCGACCAAGGACGTGATCCGCCAGATCCCGTCGGAAGAAATGGTCGCCATCGCCAAGGCGCTGGACGGCATCAAAGGGCTGCTGGTCCAGCAAACGGCCTGAACAAGCACCTCGCCCGCGCAGCTGGCGGTTGACCGTCGCAGGAGAAGATCATGGCGTTGTCCTCACCGGGCCTGGGCTCGAACCTCGATGTAAACAGCATCATCAGCCAGCTGATGGCGCTGGAGCAACGACCGCTGACCGCCCTGGCGGTAAAGGAAGCGGCCTACCAGAGCAAGATCTCGGCACTGGGTTCCCTGAAGGGTGCGTTGTCCGCCGTGCAAACGGCGGCAGCGACACTGGTACCGGCCACTGGCACCACCGCGGCACAGAAATTCACCGTTTTCGCGACGACGCTCAGCGACTATACGGTCGCTGCGGCGAGCACTTCCGCCAGCGCCGTCGCCGGCACCTACACGCTGGAAGTCAACCAGCTGGCGACGCAGCACAGCGTCGCCAGCGCCACCGGCGCAGCGACACCATTCTCCGGCGCCGGCGATACGCTGCCGGTCGGCGGCACGCTGACCCTCTCGCTTGATAGTGCTGGCGGCAGCAGCCCGTACAAGAGTACCGACATCACCATCGCCAACGGCGCCACGGCCGAGAACATCCGCGATGCGATCAATGGCGCCAACGCCGGTGTTTCGGCACTGGTAATCAACGGCGTCGCCGGCAAGCAACTGGTGGTGACCAGCGCCGAGGCTGGCAGCAACCAGTTCATCACGCTGTCGGGGATTGCCGGCCTGGCGCACGATCCCGACGCGACACCGGCGCCGACCGACGCCTTCGTGCAGTCACAGCCGGCACAGGGGTCGGCTTTCAAGGTCAACGGCATCGCCGTCGAAGGGGTCAGCAACAAGGTGACGACGGCCATCGACGGCATCACCCTGAACCTGCTCAAGGGCCCGGAGGCGCCGGCAACGGCGCTGAGCACGACACTGACCATCAGCAAGGACAACTCCAGCCTGACCACCGGTGTCAATGCCCTGGTCAAGGCGTTCAACGACTTCACCACCACCGCCAGTGGTCTCGGCAGCTATGATGCGGCGACCGGGAAAGCCGGTGCATTGAACGGTGACAGCACACTGCGCGTGGCGCAGAGCAGCCTCCGCAATGTGCTTGGCAACATCCCCGGCGGACTCGCCGGAGCGTCCCTGCAACGCCTCTCGGAGATCGGCGTCAGCCTGCAGAAAAACGGCACGCTGAGCGTCGATTCGGTCAAACTGAGTGCCGCGATCGGCGACGATCTCGCGGCAGTCGCCAATCTGGTTGCCGCCTACGGCGGAGCCTTCGAGACGGCAGCCAGCAAGCTGGCCGATACGAACGGTTTGATCGGCGCCCGCACCGAGGGTATCAAGGCTTCGATAAAGAGCATCAGCAGCCAGTCCCAGCTGGTTTCGAATCGATTGACGCAGATCGAAGCCCGCTACCGCCACCAGTTCACCGCTCTCGACACGCTGATCGCCGGGATGACCACAACCAGCAATTTCCTGGCGCAGCAACTCGCCAACCTGCCCACTTTCTCCACGAGGTAGACCATGTTCGGTAATGCACGAAGAGCGATTTCAGCCTATCAGAAGGTAGGCGTCGATGCGGCTATCGAGGTCGCCGATCCTCACCGGCTGATTCTGCTGCTGTTTGCTGGTGCCCAGGCGGCGATCGGCAATGCCCGCGCCGCCATGCAGCAACAACAGGTCGCCAGCAAAGGTGAAGCCATTTCGAAGGCCATCGACATCATCAGCAACGGCCTCAAGGTGAGCCTGGATCTTGAACAGGGTGGCGAAGTGGCCGAGCGGCTCGACGCGCTTTACGACTACCTGGTCGTGCGTTTGCTGCGCGCCAACCTCGACAACGACCTACGTGCGCTGGAGGAAGTCGCCGCCTTGCTCGAAGAGATCCATGGCGCCTGGCGAGGAATTTCACCGAAAGCGGCGCAGCAAGCGGTCGCATGAGTTCGTCGCTGGCCGCCCTCGAGCAGCTTCTGGCGCTCTCCGAGGAGATGGTTGGCGCAGCAGGACGCCAGGAATGGGAGACGCTGGCAAGCCGCGAGGCCGAACGGCGCGCACTGGCAGACAGCCTGCCCGAGACGCTGACCAGCGATCTCTCGGCCGCTGGGCAAATGCGCGCCCGCGCCCTGATCGAGGGCTGCCTGCGTTGTGATGAGCGTATCCGCCCGCTGGTGAGCACTCGCCTGAACGAACTGCGAGTGCTCCTGCGTCATGACCAGCGGCGCGACGCATGATCCGCCCGGAAGTCGCCAACCGCCTGCAGCCGCCCGCCGACCTGGCCCTGCGGCCGGCTCTGCCAGCCCAGGAAATCACCG
>NZ_JAVTWB010000258.1:0-25586 GCF_032229525.1 Accumulibacter sp.
CGGTCGGAAAAGTAGATCGTCTGCGGTGCCACATTGACCAGCCTTAGCGTCTTGTCGTCCGCCTTCAGGCTTTCGGCACTTTGCACGAACATCAGCTGGACCTTGCTTTCCGCGGCGCTTGCCGTGTTCCACGGCGCACCAAGCGATGCCGCGGTTGCCGCCAAGGCGGCGCCTAACAGGAACTTACGTCTTGCTCTCATCGGTGTTTTCTCCTGCAACTTACCTCAATGACACCTGCACTCCCCGGGCCCAGGCGGACGACAGCGTGCGGATGTCGCGCTCGCTTTACTGCGCTATCTGATTGACGATCTTGGTCTTGGCCGCCTCGTAATCGCCCTTGCTGATCAGTCCCTGGTCGTACAGCGACTGCAACTCCTTCAGCTTTTGCTGCGCGGTCTTGCCCGGATGCGCTGCTTGCGCCGCGCTCGCCTCGGCCTGACTTGCCGCTGCTGCAGCCTGGTTGGCGGCTGCCGCGGACTGGTTTGCGGCGGCCTGTGCCGATGCGGCAGCGGCTGCCTGCTCAGAGGCGGCCGCACTTTCGGTGGCGACTGCGGCAGTCGTGGCCGCGCCGGCAACGATCACGGTGCGCCGCGCCGCCCGGCGCCAGACCCCCAGGATCGCCCAGGCGGGTTGCGTACACACCATCAACGCCAGACCGCCCAGCAGCCTTCTCCGTGAAAAGCTCTTGCCCGTTTCACTTTGTTTCATCTCTTCTCTCCTTGTCCAGTCGGACTGACTACTTGCTACGCGTATAGCGCAGCTCCATCATCTTGAACATCGTGCTGCCCAGGCCCTTGCCCCAGAGTTCCGTCACGTGCCCACCGTCCTCGGTGAGCTTCATACGCAACTCCATCGGCGACGGCTTGCCGGTGAGCACGTCGGGGACCGACGCCTTCATCGTTGCCGACTTGCCGGCGGCGTCAAAACCACCGGAGTACCAGGTCATGCCCGTGCTGCCGCTATCCATCCAGGTCGCCTGGTACGCTTTGGCGACGTTGTCGAAGCCGATGTAGCCAATACCATTGAAAGGCTCGCCGTTCACCTGTCCCGCCAGCATGGACTGGACATAACGGTTGCCGAGCACCCACGCGCTGACCATTGTTCCTGACGATTCAAGCGGGGGCTTGGACGGCTCCACCCAAGTGCGGATGGCGACGTTGAAGGTGCCGATCATCGGCTCGAGCCGCTTCTGGCCCTCGCCCGGGGTCATGGCGCTGTCAAGCGCCTTGGTCAACGCTGCCTCCTTCGCCGGCGGGCTGGCGGCGGCCTTGCTTGCATCCTTGGCATAGACGGGGTTCGCCAGACAGAGGACGGCAGCCAGCAGCCCCCCCATGCGATAAGAGATTTTCATTTTTCAAGCCTCCGTTTCAAACATGAATCGGTACCAGGAGGTCACCTGATACGCATTGATCGCCGACATCCTCGCAGTATCTGCGGGCAGAACTATATCAATAACGACGGCGAGCCGCTCCGCGGTTCCCGGCAGCGCCAGGCTGGTTGACTCCCGGATCGCGCCCGACATTACCGGCCGCACCAGGCTGGTTCACCCCGGGGTCCCTTTCGACGTTACCCACTGCCCCCGGTTGGTTGACGCCGGGATCACGCCCGACGTTGCCAACTTCGCCGGGCTGGTTCACTCCGGGGTCCCGCCCGACATTGCCGACCGCGCCAGGCTGGTTGACTCCCGGGTCGCGCCCGGTGTTGCCCACAGCTCCCGGCTGGTTGAATCCACGGTCACGCGCGTTCAAGGTAGCGGGCACAGCGAGCATGGCACTGACGATCAGCGCCGCTGCCCACTTCCCTCCGGCGGCACGCCGGATGCCGGGTGTTCTTCCATGAGATTGTGTAGATTTCATCTTCGTCTCCATCGTAGTTACCCTCCTCGCACACGCCGGCGATCGGGCGAATCCCGATGCCAGCCTCGCTGCCCGGTACAGCAACGTTCGTCCCGGATGTCATCGGTCGCCCTAAACCTTGCCAGCTACCTGGCCGACGTCACGCCAGGCTTAGGCATGGCCTGCAACACGTAGAAACCCTTTCCCACCGCGGTGGGAAAGTACACCCGCCCGCCGAAGCCCGGCGGCGTGAGGGAGTTGATGGTGAGCGGCTCGAAGAAGTCCGACTCGGCGACGATCTTGCCGGTGGCGGCGTCGCGCCAGGTCAGCTGCTCCTTGTAGTTGGCGGTGAACAGCGCCAGCTTTATTGGCTCCTTGTCGACGCTCTGCTTCATGTTGGTCAGCAAAAGCAAGCGCTGGTCCTTCGGGCCGATCACCGGCTGGAAGGTGGTGGTGGTGTCGTCGACGACGAAGGCCACCTTCATCTCGCCGGTCGCCTGATCGACCTTGATGCCGGCCACCTTGCGCATGCCCATGTCGGCCGAGTAGATCATGTTGTTTTCGGGGTCGGCACCGGCCTTCGGCGGCGCGAAGCTCCACTCACCCTTCTTCAGCTCGCCGAAGGGGAAGATGGTCTTCATGTTCTTCGCATCCTTCTGGTTGGCGATCACGATGCTCGACGAGATTGTTTCGCTGCCGCCGCCGTTGAGCTGGAAGCCGACCCAGTCGCCGATGAGGCTCGGCGCAGTCGCGGCCGACTGGCCCTTGGCCATCGGGTAAATGACCCACGATTCGTCGGCCGAGAGCTTCTTGGACACCGGGTCCCAGATGTAGCGCCGCGCGCTCTTGGCCATGCCGATGTAGATGTAGGTCTTGCCCTCGAAGGTGGTGATGATGTGCGGCGAGACGCAGGGCTCGGGCAGCGGGATATCGTGCAGCACCTCCAGCGTGTCGGGGTTCACCGCCACCAGGTGCGAATTCGGCCACTTCATGCCCTTGGCCAAACAGGTGAGGATGCCCATCGTGCCCTGCTCGGTGCAGCCGATCGGGCGTGTCTGATCCTTCATGATCAGCGTGCGGTCAGGCGCGATGGTCATGTGCTTGTAGTTCACGTCGATGATCGGTGTGTCGCCGGCGGGCAGCGTGTTGTGTTTCAGGATCTGTCCGCTGTCGCCGTCGATCAGCACGATCTGGTTGGCCCAGGCGAAGGCGATGTTGCCGCTGTCGAGGATGTTCAGGTTGGCGTTGGCGATCCAGCGTCCCGAGGCGTTCAGGTTGTCGAGGTAGGTGCGCCAGATCTGCTTGCCGGTGGTGGCTTCGGCCTTGGCGATGTAGGGCCCGGCCATGTTCGGGTCTTCCAGCGTCGGGAACTCGCCGCCGACGATGTACAGTTCGCCTGGCTTGCGGTTGTTGATGTAGGAGATGCCGGGATAGTCGTCTTCGCTGCGCCACGCATAGACCGAGTTCGCGCCGTCGCGCGAACCGAGGAAGCTGGCGCAGGGGAAGATGCCGCTGCGCTGGGCGTCGGAGATTTCGGCGCCATTGAGCGAGGGGTAGTAGCCCGGCGTCGGGATCTGTTGCTGGCAAGCCAGCTCCTTCAGGTACAGGCTCACGTCGCCGGGCAGCGGGCCGTTGGCCGCGACCTGGTTCGGTGTCAGCCCGATCTTCGCGACTCGCGCTTCGACCTTCGGTTCGATCACCGACCAGCCCAGACGGTAAGCGGCGTAAGCCAGTGCGACGACGACCAGCAGGCCGATCAGTTTCAGGAGTGTCGATGCTTTCATTTTTTCCTCTTGGTCAACTGCCTCAGGACCAGCGCTACTTCGCCGCCGGCGGCTTCGGCATCGCCTGCAACACGTAGAAGCCCTTGCCTGCGGCCGTGGGGAAGTACACCCGCCCGCCGAAGCCCGGTGGCGTCAGCGAGTTGCCGGTCAGCGGCTCGAAGTAGTCGGACTCGGCCAGCAGTTTGCCGGTAGCGGCGTCCCGCCAGGTTAGCTGCTCGGTGTAATTCTGCGTAAAGAAGGCGGTCTTGACCGGCTCCTTGGGCACATTCAGCTTCATCTGCGTGAGCATCAGCACACGCTGATCCTTCGGCCCGAAGAGGGGTTGGAAGGTGGTGGTCATGTTGTCGAGCACGAAGGCCACCTTCATCTCACCGGTTGCCGGATCGAGCTTGATGCCGGCAACCTTGCCGATGCCCATATCCGCCGAATAGAGCATGTGGTTCTCGGGATCGGCGCCGTTCTTCGGCATCGCGAAGCTCCACTCGCCCTTCTTCAGTGCGCCAAAAGGAAAGAGGATGTGCGTCTTGGTCGGATTCTTCTGGTTTGTAACGACTACGCTGGAAGCAACCGTTTCGCTGCCGATCCCGTTGAGCTGCACCGCGATCCAATCACCGATCACGGTGGGCGCGGTGGCGGCGCTCTGCCCTTTCTGCATCGGGTAAATCACCCACGATTCGTCCAGCGAGAGTTTCTTCGTCGCCGGGTCCCAGAAGACACGTTGTACCATCGTGTCCATCGGCACGTAAATGGCGATGCGCCCTTCGAACATGGTGATGATGTGCGGAGAGGTAGCCGGCTCAGGCATCTGAATGTCGTGCAACACTTCCAGGGTTTCCGGGTCCACCGCGACCAGCTGCGAGGGCGGCTGTTTCATGCCTTCGGCCGCGCACTTGATGATCGCGATGGTGCCCTGCAGCTTGCAGCCCTTGGGCCGCGTCTGGTCCTTCAGGATCAGGGTACGGTCGGGGGCGATCGTCAGGTGCTTGTAGTTCACGTCGGCCGTCGGTGCCGCGCCACTGGGTAGGGTGTTGTGCTTCAGGATCTGGCCGGTATCCGCGTCGAGCAGCACGATCTGGTTCGACCAGGCAAAGACGATCTTGCCGTTATCCAGGATGTTGAGGTTGGCGTTGCCGATCCAGCGTCCCGAGGCGTTCAGGTTGTCGAAGTAGGTGCGCCAGATCTGCTTGCCGGTGGCGGCGTCGGCCTTGGCGATGTAGGGCCCAGCCATGTTCGGGTCTTCGAAGGTCGGGTATTCACCGCCGACGAGGTACAGCTCGCCCGGCTTGCGGTTGTTGATGTACGAGATGCCGGGATAGTCGTCGACGCTGCGCCAGGCATAGACCGTGTTGGCGCCTTCGCGCGAGCCGAGGAAGCTGGCGCAGGGGAAGATGCCGCTGCGCTGCGCGTCGGAAATCTCGGCGCCATTGAACGACGGGTAATAGCCCGGCGTCGGGATTGCCTGTTGGCAGTCGAGTTCTTTCGCGTACAGGCCGACGTCGCCGGGCAACGGGCCGTTGGCCGCGACCTGGCCCGGCGTCAGGCCGATCTTCGCCACCCGCGCTTCGACCTTCGGCTCGATCACCGACCAGCCCAGCCGGTAAACGGCATAGACCAGCGCCAGCGCGACCACCAGGCCCGCCAGCTTCAGAAACGTCGAAATTCTCAAGATTCTCTCCTATCGGGTTAGTCATTACGCTGGCGCTGTCAGTTTTCGGCTGCCGGCCTCCCGGTCCGCGTGCATCAGGCCCGCCGCAACGGCGGGCCGGGCACTCACTTCTTCAAATTCGATGCCTCGAAGGCCGCCTTGGTGGTGTATTCGCCGCGCGGGTAGTACGGCCCCATCACGGTTTCTTCGGTGCCGGGTTCGGTGACGTGGTTCGGGCTTTGTTGCCAATCCGGGCTATTGGCCATGATGCGCAGCATCAGCATGCCGAAGTCGGTGCGGTTCTTCGGCCCCGGGATGCCTTCGCCACGCGGGCTCCATTCGATCCAGGCGACACCGTTGGCGGCGGTGGCGTTTTTCGGCCGGTCTTCCTTGCGGCTGTAGACGATGGTGTAGTTGCCGTCCTTGTCGAGCGGAATCTGCATGTCGGTCAGCCCGTCGACGATTTGCCCCGAGGGCATCGATTCGCAACTCACCAGCGAGAAGTACTGCGTCTGCGCGGCCGGCATCACCTCCAACCCGCGTCCGCCGCTACCGGCATAGGTGTTGGGGAAGGTCGGCATCTTGCCGCGCATCACGTACACCGGGCCGAACTTGCGCGACAGGTTGACCAGCATGTACTCGGTTTCGGGGTCACCACCACCGTCGATCGCGCTCTTGTAGGGGATCTTCGCGCGCTCGGCCGGGGGCATGAAGGCGCCCAGGATCGAATACTTGATGTTCCAGTACTTCTCCCACTTCGGCACCGGCCGCGCCGGCGCGGTGTCCGGCTTCAGCGTCGGGTCGTTGGTCTTCGCGGTGACGAGGTGTTCCCACTGCTCGGGCGTAGCCGGCTGCTTGGTCGCGCCGGAGAATGGCCGGCCGAAGCGCTTGACCACCTCGTCCTGCGTCAGCTTGCTGCCATCGGCGAGGGTGCCGGTGTAAGTGGGCAGACCGCGCGCCGGCGACGGCCGGTCGGCGGGTGCCCAACCGGTGCCGTCGCTGCCCTGGTCGGAGAGGTAAATGCGGTTCACCACCTGGCGCTCACCGCCGTCGGTACCGACGTACAGCGTGTTCTTCGCGCGTGGCTGCCCGGCCGCCGGCGGGTCCTGCGCCAGTACATGAATGGTGAAGTCACGCTTGTCCGACAAGCGGTCGGCACCAACACGGAAGGGGTTGATCGACCCCGCGTCGGGCTCGATGTCGGGGCCGGCGAGTGACTCGCCGATCGACACGAAGGTGCCGTGCTCTTCCTTGTACAGCGCGAATTGGAAATAGCGTGCACGCGGGAAGCTATAGTTGAAGGTCATCGCGCTGCCGGCGGGCATCGCGAAGCGACCGATGAAGTAGGTCGATTGCCAGTCGGGCCAGAGGTTCGGGTTCTGGATCAGCCGCGGGTATTCCAGGTAGTGCCAGTAGCCCCAGCCGCGCGGCCCCTGCAGCAGGCCATCATGGCCGTAGCGCGTGTCGGTGCGGATGAAGTTCTCCAGCGACTTGTCGCCGAAGCGGCGCACGTCCAGCGCGTTGAGGTTGCCGATCGGCAGCAGCTGCGGCGGCTTCCATTCGCCCTTGCCCAGCGGATAGACGGTGGGCGCCTCGGTTCTCGGCCAGTACATTCGCATGACGACGAACATCGGCCCGTTCGGCGCCGGCAGCCAATTCGATTCCTTGTCCTTGCCCGGCGAATCTTTCTGGACGTAGACGGTGAGCGAACCGTCGGCGTTCTTCTTCAGCCCCGGCAGCATCGGCGAGTTGATCAGGTAGCGGTTGATCGGGTTGTCGATCAGCAGCTGCGTGCCGCCGTCGTACATGGTGATCGACCAGAAGGCATTGACCGGCGGCAGCTGCCCCGGCGCGAAGGTCATCTGGTAAGTGTGCTTGGCGCCGTCGAGCACGATGCCGTTGATGTCGTTGCGCGTAAACGGATACACCGCTTCAGCCTGGCTGTTGCCGTAGATGCCGAGCTTGGCGGCCGCGGCGCGTAGCGCCCAGTTGCCGTTGTAGAAGGCGCGGTCGCCTGCCGCCGCGCCGATGTTCCAGCCATTGACGACGGTGCCAACGGTTTCGGCGGTCTGGCCGATCTTCGCCAGGGCGGCCTTCATCGCCTCGCCCATCGCCGCCTTGACGGCCGGTGTCATATGCTCGCCGCCGGGCTTCAGGCCAGCGCCGATGCCGATCTTGGCGAAGCGCTCGCGCATCGGCATTTCCACCGCAGCGGTGCCGGTGGCCGGAGCGTACTGCAGGAGGAAGTTCAGGTAGGGCACGAATTCGCTGGTGAAGGCTGCCGGCGTGAAAGCCGGCCACTGCACGGCCGCTGCGGCCGGTGGCTTGACGGCGCCGGTGAAGGCCGACAGCGGCTTGACGCTATAGCCGGCCTGCACCTTCTTGACATTCGGCATGTCCGCCGGGTTGAAGAGCTGGGTGCGGTAGACCACCAGGCTGAACTGGGTCTCGCTGCGGAAGGTTTTGGCCACCGAGGCTGGCGCTTCACCCTTCCAGTCGGGCCCGGCGATCAGGTAGCAGCCGGCGTCACTGCCGGTGGTGCGGCTACCGATGTAGCCGTAGTTGTCGGTGTACAGGTCGATCAGCTGCACGTCGTAGTAGCGCGCCGGATCGATCTTCGGCATGCACAGCACCATCGGCTCGGCGCGCAGGTCGAGCATCACCATCGAATACGGGGTGTCGCTGTTCGGCGTGCTGATCGCCGTGTCCCTGGGGGTGAACACTCGCGCCTCGTTATGCAGCTGGTTGATTGGTGCCTTGAACTGCCCTGACTTGGGGTCGATGAAAAAGTCGTGCATGACCTTGTAGCCAACGACCATCGGCAACCCGTACAGGTAGGCCTCCTCGACGACGGCTCGGATCTCCGCGAGATCACCCTTCTCCTGCGCCGCCAGGCTTGCGCTTCCAACGGAAGAAACCATGGCCATCGCCACAGCCAGCCTGATCATGAGCTTGCGCATGAGCGGCTCCTTTCTTTGCCAATGACTCACCGGAACACCGCGGGTAGTGCCGGCGACGATCGGCCGGCCCGCGAAAAAACGGGATTGTCGACTGTTCCGTACTCGGTTGCTTGATAATTTGCGACATCTTCCCTGAATCACGGCGACGACTCACCATGACCGATGACACAGCCAGGCTGCCATTGAAGAAAGCCTCCGGCGAAGTTCCGGAGGGCTTCTTGCGTGTTGGCCCCTTGACCAACATTGCGCAGGCGATCGAGCACTTCGCGGTCGACGCCGACGGGCTGTTCGCCAGCGTCGGCGTCAGCGGCGAGTTGTTTGCCAACCCCGACAACATCATCTCGCCGTACACGGCTGGCGAGCTGCTCGAACGCTGTGCTGCGCTTACCGGCTGCCCGCACTTCGCGTTGCTTCTCGGACGGACTCAAAGCGCCTCCTCACTCGGCATGGTCGGCGAGCTGCTGCCACACTGCGCCGACGTCGGCACGGCACTGGCCCACCTGCAGGACCTCCTCCATCTGCACGATCGCGCGGGGATAGCGACACGCACGATCGACGGCAGCACCGCCACCCTCGGCTACACCTTGTTCGCCGGACCGATTGCCGGCGTCGACCAGATCTACGACGGCACCCTGGTGATTGCTCAGAACATCATGCGTCTGCTATGCGGCTCGCAGTGGAGAGCACGGGCCGTGTTGCTCTCACGCCGCCGCCCGGCGAACATGCGGCCGTATCGTCAGGTCTTTCAGTGCCCGATCGAGTTCGACGCCGAGAGCTCGTCACTGGTATTTCCCGCCAGTGATCTGAGCCTGCCGGTCGCCGGTGCCGACCCCGCTCGATTCAAACTGTTGAAGGAGCGGCTGGAAGACATCCGCGACCGGCACGACCTGGACCTCGTCGCACAGACCCGTCGGGTGGTGCAGGCGATGCTCGTCCTGCGCCGCTGTTCCCTCACCCGGGTTGCCGGGGAGCTGGCGATGAACCCGCGCCGACTGAACCGCTTGCTCGAGCGCGCGGGCAAAAGCTACCGGGAATTGCTCGACGAAGCCCGTTGCGGTCTGGCGCTGCGCTTGATCTGCAATACCGACCTGTCGCTTGGACAGATCGCCGTGGTCCTCGACTATTCCAGCGCCAGCGCCTTTACCCACGCCTTCAAACGCTGGCAGGATATCTCGCCGCAGGAGTGGCGCCGCATGCACGGGTGTTCGATGGCAGCAGCTCCCGCAACCACCATGCCGCCGAAGATCACCGCGCACGGCTGAGCCAGCGGCACCGCGCGGCCGTGCGCCGCGGACAACCATGGCAACCGTCACCGTCATGCTTTCGACACAAGCCATGCCTAGACTCTGCTGAGTACGTGGCCGTAGGCGTGTGCAGCGGCACGGTCAACACGCTGCCGCCGCGGGCCTGGACAAACCAAAGGACCCAGACGTGGACAAGTTCTTCAGCAAGTTACGCATCGGTGAAAAGATCGGACTCGGTTTCGCGCTGGTCGGCCTGCTGTTTGTCGGCGTCGTCTGGCACTACCACAAGACGCTCGCTACGGTGCTCGACGACTACCAGCAGCTGCAGGTCTTCGAGGTACGAAAATCCCTGGCGCTGGAAATCGAGATCGAACTGGCAGCCGTGCGCGATGCCGAAAAGGGCTTTCTGCTCGGCCATCAACTTCTTTTTGCCGAAGCGCTGGGCAAGCGCTTGCGGGCGCTCGACGAAAAGGTGGCGGCGTTGGCTGCGGTCGACCAGGACTCGCGGCAAACGGCCACCGCGCTGCAGGCGCTGCTGACCACCTACCAGGAACGTTTCCAGGCGGTTGCCGACGCCTGGCGAATCATGGGTCTGGATGAAAACTCGGGGCTGCAGGGCGCCTTCCGCGACAAGGTTCATCGCCTGCAAACACTGGCCGCCAGCTACAACGTCGACCGCCTGTACACGCTGCTGCTGCAGATTCGCCGCAGCGAGAAGGATCTGGCCCTGCGCCAGGATCCCATTTACCGAGAGCGCGTTCGCCAGTTGATCGCCGAGTTTCGTCAACAGTTGAAGGTTTCCGAACTGCAGGATAGCGTCCGCCAACAATTGCTGACCGAACTGGCGGCATATGCCACGAGCTTCGAACCCTACGCGGAGACCGCGCTCAAGGCGGGGAACGTCGCCGGTGGCAGGGGGCCGTTTCGTGACGCGGCACACCGTATCGAGCGACTGCTGAACGCGTACCACGTCTCCAACCTGGAGGCCAGCGTCCTGCAACTCAGGCGACGCGAAAAGGACTTCCTGCTCCGCGGCGATGAGTCGTACCCGCCAATGGTGATCAAGATCGCCGAGACGATTCGCGCGCAGATCAGCGGCTCACCGATCTCCGATGCCGACAAGACGCTGCTGATCGGCCTGCTGGGGGATTACCAGAAGGATTTCCTGGCGCTGGTGGCGCAGAGTTCCAGCATTGGCGTGCTGACCCGCGAAATGAACGCCGCGGCCGAACGTGTCGCGCCACTGGTCAAAGCGAACGTAGACCAGGCCAACCAGATGACGGCTAGCCGCGTCGCTGAAATCGCCGACTCGTCGCAGGAGAGCGTGCGAATCAGCCTGATCGTCATGTTCTGCGCGATCGCCCTCGGGGTGCTCCTGGCGGTGGCGATGACGCGACGCATCGTCCGTCCGGTTCGCCAGATGGCCGGACTGCTTGACGATCTCGCCTACGGCAGTCCCACTACCCGCGTCCCGACGGTGAGCAATGGCCGCGACGAGATCAACGCCATGGCCGAATCGCTGAATGCACTGGTCGAACACCGGGCGACGTTCATGCGCTGGTGGAAGGAGTCGATGGACGAGGTAACGGCGCGGCGCGAACTGGCCGCCGCCAGCAACGACGAAGAAAAAGACGAGGCGATGCGGGACTTGCGCACGGCGACCATCGCCAAGCTCCAACAGCTCAATGCCATCCGCAGCCGCTTGCTTGATCACGGCCGGCACGTGCTCGATGTCGCCCAGAGGCTACAAGCTGCGCCTGGCGGCCTGACGGCCGAGGAGGGGAAATCCCTGGAGCATGCGGCGAAGGGCATGGCAACGCTGTTCGAGGTTCTCGCCAGGGAAGAAGCACCGGCACGGGAAAGGGCGGGCCAGGCAAACGCTTCGGAGGCGGCAGCAACTGTCTGACTGCCGCAAAACGACATTCTCATCGGCGAGTATTGGCCGCTATCCCCGGAGATCGTTGACAACCCCGAGGTCCAGGCAGCCGCTGGCCAAGCGCAACACTCAGTCGCGCTCGTCCGGCCCGAAAGCCGGGACGGTCTGCTCGGTCAGATGTGCGCGCAGATCGGTCCACTGGCCGTCGAATAGCCCTTCGATGGCCTTGAAATTGGCTTTGTAGGCCATTTTCCGGCTGTCGCGAATCCAGTAGCCCAGATAGAGATAGGGCAGCCCGTTGGCCGCACACTGGGCGATCTGCCAGACGATGTTGTAGGTGCCGAAACTGGCCGCAGAAAGATCGGGATCGTAGAAGGTGTAGACCGAAGACAAGCCGTCGTTGAGGACGTCCAGGATACTCACCATGCGCAGGACGCCGTTGTCGGTGAATTCGACCAATCGCGTGTCCACGCGGCTTTGCAACAGGAAATGCGCGTACTGGTCGTGACTGTCCTGGTCCATGCCACCGCCAGTGTGCCTGGCCGACTGGTAGCGCAGATAGAGCTGATAGTGATCATCGCGAAAAGCGAGGGGTAACTCGCGCGCCAGAAGCTCGGCATGCGTCCGGACGCTGCGACGCTGGCTGCGGTTGGGCTCGAACGCGTTGACCGGAATGCGCACCGGCACGCAAGCCTGACAACCGTCGCACTTCGGCCGGTAGGTAAACATCCCGCTGCGTCGAAAGCCGCTGCGAACGAGTTCGCCGTAGACCTCGGTATTGATCAAATGGCTTGGTGCGGCAACCTGCGAACGCGCCCGCTCGCCCGGCAGGTAGCTGCAGGTGTAGGGCGCCGTGGCGTAGAACTGCAGCAGGGAGAACGGCAGATTGGAGTCGTTGAGTCGCGACATTTCCCTAAGTCCAGGCTTGGCCAGCGCCGTCCACCGGCCATCTGCCGGGCTGCCACGGCACGGCAACCAGGGCACACAGACGGGCCATGAATAGATCGCGGGGGATCTCCCGCGCGCCGAGCGACGCCAGGTGCGGCGTGCTCATCTGGCAATCTATCATGCCGTATCCCTCACCTTCAAGGAAGCGCGCGAGATGCGCAGTGGCGATCTTGGAGGCATCGGTGGCATACGAGAACATCGATTCGCCATAGAACATCCGGCCGATGGCCAGGCCATAGAGGCCACCGACGAGCTTGCCATCGAGCCACGTCTCGACCGAGTGGGCGAATCCCAGCCGGGCCAGTTGCCAGTACGCGTGCTGCATCTCGGGTGAAATCCAGGTGCCGGACTGGCCGGCACGCGGTGTTTCGGCGCAGGCCCGGATGACCGCCGGGAAGTTGCTGTCCAGAGTCACTTGAAAGCGCCCGGCACGCAAGCTGCGACGCAGCGAGCGCGAGATGCGAAATTCGGCAGGATCGAGGACCATGCGCGGGTCCGGGCTCCACCAGAGGATTGGCTCACCACTCGAGTACCAGGGAAAGATACCGTGCTGATAGGCGCTGAGCAGGCGCTGTGGCGACAGGTCGCCGCCCGCACAGAGCAAGCCGTTCGGCTCGAGCAATGCTCTTTCCAGCGGCGGAAAAGCTTCCTTGCCTTCGAGCCAGGGAATCATCGATGGAAGTGAATGGCCTGGGCGTTGGACGGGAAAGCGCGGGTCGGCGTCTTGAAGGCGACGACGTGATCAACGTCCAGGCGGATACCGATTTTCTCGCCAAGGGCATGATTGTGATGCGAGGGGACCAGGGACAGGACGTCGACGCCGCTTCCGAGTCGCAAGGTGTACAGGATTTCGGCACCGCGAAAAGCCTTGTGCCGGACCTCGGCCAACAGTTCGCTGCGGTCATCGTGAATGATGTCGTCCGGGCGCAACAGCACCTCCACGCCACACCCCTTGCCACAAGCGTCGCAACCCTCGCTGCATTCGAGCGGCAAACGCGATTCGAGAACGCCCAGTTCCACTTCGACCCTTCTCTCGTCGATCACCATGCCGTTCAGAAAAACCCCCTGACCGACGAAATCAGCGACAAAACGATTGACCGGCTGATGATATACCCGGTACGGCGTATCCCATTGCTGAATGATGCCCGCAGCCATCACGCCGACCTCATCAGCCATGGCAAAAGCTTCGTGCTGATCATGGGTGACCAACACGGCCGTGATGTTCTGGCTCTTGAGAATGTCGCGCACTTCGAGCGACAGTCGCTCGCGCAGACCAACATCGAGGTTGGAAAAAGGCTCGTCGAGCAGCAGCAGTTGCGGCTGCGGCGCCAGGGCGCGGGCGAGCGCCACGCGCTGTTGCTGGCCGCCCGAGAGTTCATGCGGATACTTGTCGCCCTGCCCGCCGAGGCCAACCGTCGCCAGCAGGTCAGCAACCCGCTGCCGACGCTGGCCAGCAGCGAGCGCCGCCAGACCGAAGCCGACGTTGGCTGCCACCGTCAGGTGCGGGAACAAGGCGTAGTCCTGAAAGACCATGCCGATTTGTCGCTTCTCCGGGGGTACACGCCGACCAGGCCGGCTCACCGTTCGGCCGGCGACCCGTATTTCTCCCGCGGCAATCTCCTCGAAGCCGGCAATACAGCGCAGCAAGGTCGTCTTGCCGCAGCCGGATGGACCGAGCAGACAGGCGATGCTGCCCGTTTCGACACGAAAGCCGACACCATCGACAACCGTGTGCGATCCGTAGCGCTGAACGATTCCTTCGAGTTCGAGATGGGCCATCAAAGAGGGGGCATCGGGTGCTGTCGGTTGGAGGTAAACGCTTGCGCCGCACAAGTGCCGGTCAAGCCGGGAAGATAGCAAGGGGAACTTGTCAATTATAATTCTCATTTAGCCGCTTGAACCATGACCCGCTCACACCCCAATCCCCTGCTTCTGGTTTCCGCAGCCGTGGCCGCACTGGTCAGCCTGCCGGTGGCGAGTGTGCTGATGAACATCCTCAGCGGCGGCACCAGCACCACCTGGTCGCACCTGGCGGCGACCGTTCTACCAAGCTATATCGGCAATACGCTGGTGTTGTGCCTGGCCGTCGGTCTGGGCGTCATTGCGGTCGGCGTCGCGACGGCATGGCTGACCACCATGCATGATTTCCCCGGTCGACGGGTATTCGAATGGGCTCTGGTCCTGCCGCTGGCCATGCCGGCCTATGTGCTGGCCTATGTGTATACCGATTTTCTGCAGTTTGTCGGTCCGCTGCAGAGCTTCCTGCGCGAGTCCTTCGGCTGGAGCAAGGCCGACTACTGGTTTCCGGAGGTCCGCAGCCTCGGTGGCGCGATCGCCATGTTCGTCTTCGTCCTCTATCCGTATGTCTATCTGCTGACTCGCACGGCCTTTATCGAGCGCGCCAGCGGCATGCTCGAAGCCTCGCGCACACTCGGTCTCGGGCCCTGGCGCAGCTTCTTCCGCGTCTCGCTGCCGCTGGCCCGGCCCGCCGTCGCGGCCGGCACGGCTCTGGCCCTGATGGAAACCCTCGCCGATTACGGTACGGTGT
Source organism: Accumulibacter sp. (assembly GCF_032229525.1). GTDB lineage: Bacteria > Pseudomonadota > Gammaproteobacteria > Burkholderiales > Rhodocyclaceae > Accumulibacter. Next base: position 14,841 of record NZ_JAVTWB010000258.1, read on the forward strand.
CCTATTTTGGCGTCCAGACTTTCACGACCGGCATCTATCGCGCCTGGTTCTCGCTGGGTGATCGTATTGCTGCGGCTCAACTGGCGGCGGCACTGCTGGGTTTCGTGATGCTGCTGTTGCTGATCGAGCGTAGTTCTCGCGGTCGGTCGCGTTTTCATGACACCACCGGACGCCACCGCCAGAAGGTTGGCCATCAACTGCCGGGCTGGCGTGGCTGGCTGGCAACGGCGGTCTGCGCGCTGCCGCTGACCATCGGCTTCCTGCTGCCAGCCTGGCTGTTGCTGCGCCTGGGACTGTCCAGCAGCGAGGCACGCTTTGGCGAGCACTTCCTGGTCATGGTGCGCAATAGTTTCCTGCTCGCCGGGGTGACCGCGTTGATCGCCGTCGCCCTGGCGGTGCTGCTCGCCTATGGCGCCCGCCTGTCGAAAGGCTTGCCGGCGCGGGCGCTCAACCGCCTGGTCGGTCTCGGCTACGCCGTCCCCGGTTCGGTAATTGCGGTTGGCGTCCTGATTCCGGTCACCCGCCTGGACAGCTGGCTGGCGGGGCAATGGCAGCAGTGGTTCGGAAGCAACCCCGGCCTGCTGATTACCGGCGGCATCGCGGCGCTGGTCTATGCCTACCTGGTACGTTTCCTCGCCGTCGCCTTGCAGGCGGTAAGCACCAGTCTGGCGAAAATTACGCCGAGCATGGACGACGCAGCGCGTAGCCTGGGCCTCGGACAAGCGGTGACGCTACGCCGGGTGCACCTGCCGATCGTGCGTAGCAGCCTGTTTACAGCCGGTCTGCTGGTATTTGTCGACGTGATGAAGGAGCTACCGGCGACACTGGTCATGCGCCCTTTCGATTTCGATACGCTGGCTACCCAGGCCTACACGCTCGCTTCCGACGAGCGTCTGGGCGAAGCGGCCAGCGCATCGCTGGCCATCGTTGCCGTCGGGCTATTACCACTGATCGCGCTATCGCGCCAGATCTCGCGCAGGCGCCGCTGACGAATGCTCGCTCAGCGGTAGCCGGCGCGGTCGAAAATGATCTGCGCCTTGGCGCGATACATGGCCAATGACCCAACCGGCAGGCTGTCGGCCTTGAACTTGCCGAGCGCCTCCAGCGCCGGATTGTCGATCTTGATGCCAACCACTACCGGCCACTCATTATTACCATCGGCGAAGTAGCGTTGCGCCTGATCACTGGCCAGGTACTCGAGGAACTTGATCGCCGCTTCCTTGTGTGGCGCATGCTTCAAGACCCCACCACCCGAAACGTTGATATGCGCACCGTAAGTTTTCTGATCGGGCCAGACGATGCCGATCTTGTCCATCGTCTTGCGGTCTTCGGGCTTGTCCGAACGCATCAGCCGGGCCAGATAGTAAGTGTTGGAGACAGCCACCGCACATTCGCCGGCGGCGACGGCCCGGATTTGATCGGTATCACCGCCCTTGGGTGCGCGGGCAAAATTGGCAACGACGCCTTTTGCCCATTGCTCGGCTTTGGCCTCCCCCTGATGGGCAATGATCGACGCCATCAACGACAGGTTGTAGGGGTGAGAGCCCGAGCGCGAGCAGACCTTTCCCTTCAGTCGCGGATCGGCAAGGTCACTGTACGTCGCCAGCTCCTCGGGCTTGACGACGCCTTTGGCATAGATGATAACGCGCGCACGGGTCGAGAAGGACGCCCAGTCGCTGGTCCGCAGATTCGCCGGAATGCGCGCCTCCAGAATCGCCGACTGGAGCGGCGCAAAAAGCCCCAGTTCGTGCGCTGCCGCGAGGCGCGCGGCATCGACAGTCAACAGGACATCGGCCGGGCTATAGGCGCCCTCGTTCCTGATCCGCTCGAGCAGTTCGTCTTCCTTGCCCTCGATACGCTTGATCTTGATACCGGTCTCTTGCGTGAAGCCATCGTAGAGGGCTTCATCGGTCTGGTAGTGGCGGGCCGAGTAGAGATTGAGGACTTGCTCTTCGGCTTGCGCGCCGCCGAAAGCGGTCGCGCCCAGGCTCAAGCTCAACAACGAACGTAAGAACAGCGATTTCATGGTCATGCCTCCATTGATTTAGATGAGAATAACTATCGTTATCGGCAATAATAACAAGCGCGACCATCGGTGTAAATGCGAATCGTTCTTTTTTGTGGGCAAAAAAAACGACGCAACGCGTCGTTTCATAGAAAAGCCGGAAGACTCTGCGGCTCAGCCCTCCAACAACCGGCGAGCGCCGTTGTAGCGGCGAACCCAGTAACTCTGCCGCATGTCCTCGATCCGGATCTCGGAACCCGACCGCGGCGCATGCATGAAGCGATTGTCACCAAGATAGATCCCGACGTGCGAAAAAGCACGACGCATGGTGTTGAAAAAAACGAGGTCGCCGGCTTTCAGTTCACGACGGTCGATCACCTCACCAACCTGGCTCTGTTCACCGGCAGTGCGGGGCAGGATCACGCCGATCGCATCCTTGAAAACGAGCTGGACGAAACCGCTACAGTCAAGACCCGTATCCGGGTCGGTACCGCCGCGGCGATAGTTGATGCCAATAAGTTCAAGACCCTTGAGGATCAAGTCCTGTGCAGTGGTCGTGTAACGTTCGAAGAGAGAGGGGCCGTCGACTGGTTTCAATTGCTCATCGGCGTGAACCAGGCCGGCACTTGAAAAAGCGATCAGGGCAGCGCCGAGGAGGGACGCGAGGGGGTGTTTTCTGGACATGGGAACGAAACTTATGTGAAAAAAGTCACGTTGTAAACCCCCTTTGCAGCGGCGGCTTTTCCAGAAAGGTACTCAAGTCGCCACCGCAAGCCTCTAAGCTGAACGCAAGATGCTCTGTAAATGGGCCTCAGGGCAGCAATCCACTGTGCTGCACTGCACACGGGATTGCCGGAACAAACAAGGTATATTGCCTGTCGCCGCTTTCCCGGCATTGCCGAAACTCTTCACCGGCAGTCGTCGGGGTGGCCGCCAATGCGCTGCCCAACTTCGACGATTTGATTGGCATAACCAACGAGAAGGCTCCGCCCAGCCTTGATCCCGGATAGGGTGACGTTATCGCAACAAACGCCTATCTGGAGAGCCAAGGAGGCGGGGCGATGAGGACTTTGGCATGAGCGCCGCTTGCGTTCAAGCTTGAAGCCACGGAAGCGCTGCTGACGGCGAATCCCGGGCGGGTGCTGTTCGACAAATTCCTCGTCGGCCTGGGGCTGAATCGCCGGCTGGCTACCGCGGTGCCCAAACCCGGCAGTGGTCGAGGCTATCAAGCGAGGGCCTATGTCACGCCGCGAGTACTGCTGCTGACCGACGGCGGTCGATCACTGGCGGAGCTGCGCTTGCTGAAGAACGATCTGGCCTTGAGCGGTCTGCTGAAGCTGGGGGCGCTGCCAAGGACCAACGCCAAAGGCGACTGGAAGACGCAGGCTGACTGCGCCGTTGCCGAGACACGACACAGCATAGACGAGACCAGAAAAGCGTTCCGCCTGATCGTCGTCAAGTAGAAGCGCCAGGCCGCGTTGTTCGACGATGCACCGCGATACCACTTCATTATCGGCAACCGCGTTGAAGCGCGACTACCAAAACGTGGATCAGGACGTCTCGGATCTGGAGGCGGCAGGACTGCTCGTGCGTGACGGGCGCCGTCTGGCCGCACCCTGGAACGAGGCTCAGGCCAGCGTGTCGTTGGCACCGCAATGATGGCAACGCCTCATTGCCTGACAGAGATCCACCGCGTGCGCACGATCGCCGACCTCGCCGGCGTCGATGCGATCGCCGTGCCGCACTTGACCGAAGCCATGCAATACCGGCGGGCGCTGGCGAATGACTGAGCGGCGGGCACTCACCGGCGACGCGCGTCTGGGCTCGGTGATCGTTCCGTTGAGCCGCCCGACGCCGGACGTGTCAGGCCGCTGCGCGCTGAGCGCCGCGCCGAGCCACGGTCTCGCGCAGCAGGACCAGCAGGCACACCGAGTAGAACGCGGTGCCGATCCAGTAGGCGGCCGAGATGCCGAGCTGCATCGAGATGGCTACCCCCAGAACCGAGGCAAACACCGACGTGGCGCCATTGACGCCCCAGAACCACGGGTGCAGGGCCCGATGGTGCTGGCTGATCAGCATGCCCATCGGAAACATCATCCCCATGCAGAACCCGGCCGGGGCCAGCAGAAGAACCGACGACAGGATTCGTGCCGGCGTGCCCAGATGCTTGAGCTGCCCGGTGATCGAGGGCGTCAGTAATCCGGTGGCCAGAAGGACGACGCACAAGGCAACGCCCCTGAAGAGGAATCGCTGATGCCACAGCGGGCCTGCGGGACGGACGCTCAGACTGCCCAGGCCGCCGAACAGCAGCAGGGTAAACAGGATCACGGTCAGCCCGTACACCGGGTGGCCAAGGAAGATGATCAGGCGCTGCATCTGCGAAATCTCGATCAGCATGAATCCCACGCCGATCGCCACGAAGTACAGCAGGTACGGCACCGACCCTTTCTCCATGCGCCGGCGCGTCGAAGCCAGGAGGGGGCCGAGAACGAAGCCGATCACGCACGCGAAAGTGGCGACGAGGAGGAAGCCGATGATGCCGATGGCCTTGGCGTTGGAGCCTTCGGCTTCGCGGCTGCCGTCCTGCCTGAAGACATCCTTCAGTCGCGTGACGTAAAAGAAGAACGGCCGGTCGTCGGTCGACGCGCTGACGTCAATCGGCAGCGAGGCCAGGAATTTCTCGTCCGCCATTCCCGAAGCGATAACGCCGCTGGTCCTGTCCCACGCGGTGTCGGCGTCGAGCATGACGTGAAAACCCTCGCGCCCGGCGGCCTGCCTTGCCCGCCGGGTGTCTTCGGCGGAGAACGCCGCGGCGCCGACGATGACCGTGACCACACGGGCCTCCTTGGCGGCCTGCGGGCCGTCCTCCATCCCGTTGCGAAACGCCAGGATGTGGCTACGGATCTGGTGGTCGGGAACGCCGCGCTGCCGCAGCGTCTGCGCGGCCAGCGACAGCAGGCGATAGAACTCGCCGATGTGGGTGCCTGGCTCGAACCAGCGCGACACCGACAGCACGCCCTTGGGACTCAGCTTGGCCATGAAGTCCGTCCACGCCTCCACGGTGTAGAGCTTGTTCTCCGCCAACGCCAGGCCACCCGCCGCGGTCGCCGCCCAGGTGTCGATGAGCGAGATCTGGACCAGGTCGAAGGTGTCGTTCGTCTGGTTGAGCCAGCTGCGCGCCTCAGCGTTGACCAGCGAAACCCCGGGGCGCTGACCGAGATGCCCGGAGAAGTCGGCGAAGCTCGTTGTCAGCACGTCGAGGTTGGCCGGATTCAGCTCGATGCCGGTCACGTGGCCGGCTCCGAAAACCAGCGCCGAGAGGATGTCGCGCCCACCGCCCACGCCAATCACCGCGACCCGGTCGATCGATCGGATGTGGTAGGGCATGTTGATAATGTCGTTCGCCAGGAAGCCGAGCGGCTCGAGGTTGCCGTCGAACCGGGTGATGACGGTTCCGGCGCTGGCATCGATGATCAGACCCATCTGTTCAATCGCCTGCGTGGGCTGGCGGCCGAACCCCCAACCCACCGGCCCGTATGACGGGGGAACCGGCCCGACGCTGATGTGCGAATAGGCGTTCCAGCGCTCGTAGGGCAGCGTGCTCTGCACCTGGTCAGGTGCCCAGCGGATCTTCAGGTGCGGTCCGTTCGTGACATACAGCCCCCCCTGCAGGACCAGCGCCACGAGAAAGGCCCCGCCCAGCCATCCGGCCCGGGTGGCCAGCGCAGGATCGGCGCCGCGAGCCATCACCAGCGCCGCGAAGGCGCTCAGGCAAGCGAGCGCGAAGGTCAGGCTCACCGGGTCGAGATACAGCAGCGCGCCCACCACCAGCATGCAGCCCAGCGCCGCACCGACCAGATCGGCGGCATACAGCCCGCCGATCGCTTCGCGGGATTTCGTCAGGATCAGCGTCACGCAGATTCCACCGTAGGTGAACGGAACGACGAAGGGAATGAAGATCAGCGCGGTGGTCACTTCCGCGTTCCTCGGCAGGAACGGCGGCGAGACGATGTAAACCAGCGTCAAGGCGGCACTGCTGAGCGAGAAACCGAGCGCGGCCCTGGCCCACTCGCTCTCCAGCCGGTCGGCCGAGAACCGCGCCTCTCGGGAGAACACGCGCTGCGCGCCGAGGGTCATGCCGAGCATCGCCAGCGAAATGCCCATGAATGCGAAGTGGTAGAACAGCACCGCGCTGAACAGGCGGGTCAGCAGCACCTGGTAGGCCATCACCACGAGCGCGATGACAAAAATGCCGACGAAGTGCGGCCGCGCCTCAAGGCGCCGAGCTGAAAACATCATGTTCGGGTTTTAGATGATCAAGTGGAGTGTTCGCGGAGGATGGGAAATGCAATGGACCATCAAGGAGTATGGCTGACGCCGGGTGCAGCAGTCAATGATCAGGGCAATCGCATCAAATCTCGGGGGGTTCCATGAGGCGGGCGAGGAGGTGTCTTAGGGCTGGACGAAAAAAAGCGGGCGCCGCAATGCGGCGCCCGCGCTTCCTGCCCCTGACACGACTTACTTGCTGATCGACTCACCCGGCGTGATGATGCCCAGGAAGCTGTCGGCCTTGAGCGCCGCACCGCCGATCAGGCCGCCGTCGATGTCCTTCTGACCCAGCAAACCAGCGGCGTTGTCCGGCTTCATCGAGCCGCCGTACTGGATGCTGATCGATTGGGCGACGTTCTCGCCAAACAGCTTGGCCAGCAGGCCACGGACGAAAGCGTGCGCTTCCTGCGCTTCGGCGTCGCTGGCGGTGACGCCGGTGCCGATCGCCCAGACCGGTTCGTAAGCAACCACGGTGCGCAGCGCGTCGGCGGCAGAAAGCCCCGCATAGGCGCCATTGACCTGTTTGGTCAGCACACTTTCGAGCTCGCCGCCCTTGCGCTCGGCGAGCGTTTCACCGATGCAGACGATCGGCCCCATGTCCAGCGACAGGACCTTCTTGACCTTCTTGTTGACCGTTTCGTCGGTTTCACCGAAATAGGTGCGTTGCTCGGAGTGGCCGATGATTACCAGGTCGACACCGATTTCCTTGAGCATGTCGGCACTGACCTTGCCGGTGAATGCGCCCTGGTTTTCCCAGTGCACGTCCTGTGCTGCGAGCTTGACGTTGCTGCCCTTGACCACTTCGGCGACTTTCGCCAGTGCAAGGTAGGTGGGGGCGATGGCGACGACGACGTTCTTGATGTGCTTCGCCGCGACGACCACTTCGGCGGCGAGCTTGACTGACTCGGCAACGGTCTTGTTCATCTTCCAGTTGCCGGCGATAACGATCTTACGCATGGGTTTCCTCTTGTCTGTTTCGGATTGAGCTAGGAACTCGGCCCCGGCAAAGCGCCGGGGCCGTTCGGCTTGGTGGCTTACTTTTCGGAAAGCGCGGCGACGCCAGGCAAAACCTTGCCTTCGAGGTACTCCAGCGATGCGCCACCACCGGTCGAGGTATGGGTGACCTTCTTTTCGGCGCCATATTTCTTCGCAGCCGTCGCAGTATCACCGCCACCAATCACCGTCGTCGCGCCCTTGGCGGTCGCCTGGACGATCGCATCGGCCATCGCTTTGGTGCCGGCTTCGAAGTTGGCGAACTCGAAAACGCCCGCCGGGCCATTCCAGATGATCGTTCTGGCGTTGAGGATGGCGTCGGTGAACACCTTGGTTGATTCCGGACCGCAATCGAGACCGAGCCAGCCGTCGGGAATCCCGTCGACATCGTTGGCGGTGCCGGTGTTGGCGGCGGCGTCGAACTTGTCGGCAATGATGAAATCGGTCGGCAGCAGGATCTGCTTGCCCTTCTCCTTGGCCTTGGCCATCAGGTCGGGGACCAGCTTGGCACCCTCCTCGTCGTACAGCGAGTTGCCAATCGGCATGTCGGTGAGGACTTTCTTGAAGGTGAAGGCCATGCCGCCACCGATGATGATCTGGTCGGCCTTGTCGAGCAGGTTGTTGATCAACTGAATCTTGTCGGCAACCTTGGCGCCACCGAGGATGGCCAGCAGCGGCCGCTGCGGTGACTCGAGTACCGCCGAGAAGGCTGCCAGTTCCTTGTTCATCAGGTAGCCTGCGGCACGCTGCGGCAACTGCACGCCGGTCATCGACGAGTGGTCACGGTGGGCGGTACCGAAGGCGTCGTTGACGTAGACATCGGCCAGCCTGGTCAGCGAGGCGCGGAAGGCTTTGACGTCGTCAGGGTTGGCCTTGACCTTGCTGACCGTGCCGTCGGGCCCCTTGACGGTGCCTTTGCCTTCTTCTTCAATGTGGAAACGGAGGTTTTCGAGCAGGATGACTTCGCCGGGCTTGACCTTGGCGCAGGCGGCTTCGACTTCAGGGCCGACGCAATCGGAAAGGAAGCTGACCGGGCGCCCGATAAGACCTTCGAGAGCAGTTGCGACAGGCTGCAGGCTGTACTGCGGCATGACCTTGCCGTCGGGACGGCCAAGGTGGGACATCAGGATGACTGCGGCACCCTTGCTCAGGGCATATTGGATCGTCGGCAGCGCTGCCTCGATGCGTTTGGTGTTGGTGATCGCGCCGGTAACCTTGTCCTGAGGGACGTTGAAATCAACGCGGATCAGGACGCGCTTGCCTTCGAGGGCGAGATCTTCGATGAACAGTTTGGACATGATTTCCTCGACAATGAGTTGCTGTTAAAAATTAGGGGGACTAAGGATGGAAAATGGCATGGTGTCTCCGTTTCGGCTACAAAACGGCCCCTCAACAGAGCACTTTCAGCCACTGCGTTGAGAAAACTAGGCATGGGGAAGGCGTTTCAAGTACGCAGACGAAGTATCCTAGGCGCCGCTGCCGGAGTCAAATCCCGCTTCCGTCAGGGGTGGCTGTTCAGCCTGCAGACGGCAAGAAACCGGCAGCAGCCTGCGCCTTGACGACCAGCAAATCTTCCATCACCAGATACTCCAGATCCGAGCCGAAGAACATGTTCAGCGCATCGGTCGGCGAACAGATCATCGCTTCGCCGCGACGGTTGAGCGAGGTGTTGAGAACGACGCCGTTGCCGGTCAACTTCTCCAGCTCCACCATCAGGTCGTAGTAGCGCGGGTTGAATTGCCGTTGTAGGACCTGCGCACGCGAACTGCCATCTTCGTGCACCACCTCCGGAACGCGCTCCTTCCAGCCCTCCGCCACGGCGAAGGTGAAGGTCATGAACGGCGCCGGGTGGTCACTGCCGAGCATCTGTGGGCCAACGGTGTCGAGCATGCTCGGGCAGAACGGGCGCCAGCGCTCGCGGAACTTGATCTGGGCGTTGATCCGGTCGGCGACGCCGGCAACACTCGGGCAACCAAGGATGGAACGGCCGCCAAGCGCCCGCGGGCCGAACTCCATCCGCCCCTGGAACCACGCCACCGGGTTCCCGGCCACCAGTAGCGCAGCAATTTCCTGCGGCACCTGATTCAACCGTTGCCACTGCGGCTGCGCCGGATGGCGGGCACACGCGGCGATGACATCTTCGTTGCTGTAGGCGGGGCCGAGGTACACATGCTCCATCTTCTCTACCGGCACACCGCGCTGCACCGACACCCAGGCGGCCGCGCCGACCGCTGTGCCGGCGTCGCCAGACGCCGGCTGGACATAGAGCTCACGGACATCCGGGCGGGCGATGATTTTCTGGTTGAGCTTGACGTTGAGCGCGCCGCCACCGGAAAACGCCAGACGGCCGGTTTCGCGCAGAATGTCACCGAGGTAGTGCTCAATCATCTGCAGCGAAAGGTCCTCGAAGAGCTTCTGCATGCTCGCCGCGTAATGGATATACGGGTCGTCGGCACTGTCACCCGAGCGCTTCGGGCCTAGCCATTCGATCAGTTTCGGCGAGAAGTAGTAGCCCTTCCCCTTCTCCTTGTAGCGACGGAAGCCGATCACGTTGGCGTAGTCGGTGTTGACCGTCAGTTGGCCGTTCTCGAATTTCGCCAGCCGCGAGAAATCGTAGCGATGCGGGTCGCCGTACGGGGCCATGCCCATCACCTTGTATTCACCGTCGAGCATCTCGAAACCGAGGTACTCGGTCAATGCACCGTACAGCCCACCCAGTGAATCCGGATCGTAAAACTCCTTGATCTTGTGAATCCGGCCCCTCTCGCCGTAGCCGAAGAAGGTCGTCGCGTATTCGCCCTTGCCGTCGATGCCCAGAATCGCCGTTTTCTCTTTGAATCCCGCGCAAAGATAGGCGCTGGCGGCGTGCGCCAGGTGATGCTCGACCGGCACGATTTCAGTATTTTTCAGATCGAAACCAAGCTGCACCAGACACCACTCAATGCGCTTGCGGTAGCGGTAGAAACGTCGATTACCGGTCAGGATGGCGTCCAGCGCACGCTCCGGCGCGTACCAGTAGCGCTTGGCATAGTGCCAACGTGCCGGCTCGGCAAGACTGATCGGCGCAAAAGGTATGGCCACCGCATCAACCTCGGCCGGCTTGACGCCGGCAAACTCCAGGCAGAACTTGGCCGCCTCGTAGGGCATGCGGTTCTTGGCATGCTTGTCACGAACGAAGCGTTCTTCCTCCGCCGCCGCAACCAGCTTGCCGTCGATGTAGAGCGCTGCCGACGGATCGTGGGTCAGCGCTCCTGATAGTCCGAGTAAAGTCAGTGCCAAGGCAAGGTCTCACAGAATCACATAGGTCGGCCCGGAAATCCGCAGGCGGCAGTGGTCGACGAAACGTTTGAGTATACCTGCACTGCCAGCGCTTCTGCGCTGCCATCCACCTTGCTCAGCTTCGTTCTTCCGCGGAATGA
>NZ_JAVTWB010000259.1:0-4113 GCF_032229525.1 Accumulibacter sp.
GCTGACCCGCCGTGCCGACGCAGACGCCAGCCAGTTCTACGACTATCTGCAGCAAGCGGCGGCGCGCACCATCTTCGAGCGTTACGGCTTCTCGTTGCCGGCGAGGTAAGCAGTTGATCGACTGGCAAGCGCTCTCGCTTTCGCTGCAACTGGCCACCGCCACCGCGCTGTTGTTGCTGCCTTTCGCCATCTGGCTGGCGCGTCTGCTGGCCTGGTCGCCGTTCCGCCATCAGGGCGCAGTCGAAGCGGCGATCCTGCTGCCGCTGGTGCTGCCGCCGACGGTTCTCGGCTACTACCTGCTGCTCGGCTTCGGTGGTGCTTCGCCACTCGGTCAGGCCTATCACGCGTTGACCGGGCGGGCGCTGGTGTTCAGTTTCGACGGCCTGCTCGCCGCCTCGCTGATCTTCAATTTGCCCTTCGCCGTGCAGCCGATGCAGCGTTCCTTCGCGGCGATCCCGCGCGAAGTTCGCGAAGCAGCCTGGGTCTCCGGCCTGTCGCGCTGGCAGACCTTCCTGCGCATCGAATTGCCGTTGGCCTGGCCGGGCATCGCCGCCGCGCTGGCGCTGACCTTCGCCCACACCCTCGGCGAGTTCGGCGTGGTGCTGATGGTCGGTGGCAGCCTGCCCGGCGAGACCAAGACCATCGCCATCGCCATCTACGATCAGGCGCAGGCGTTCAACGACTCGGCGGCGGCCGGCATGTCGGCCTTGCTGCTGGCCCTGTCATTCGTCGCCGTCATGCTGGTCAGCCGGCTCGGCCGATCGGTGCTGCGCCGATGAAGCTGGTCGCCCGCCTCGAACAGTCGGCACCGATCCCGCTGGCCGCCGACATCGCCTGCGACAGCGGCGAGCTGCTGGCGTTGGTCGGCCCCTCGGGCAGCGGCAAATCGACCATCCTGCGCTGCCTGGCGGGATTGCACCGGCCGGCGGCCGGCAGCGTGCGCTGCGGCGAAACGACGTGGTTCGACGCCAGCCGCGGCATCGATATCTCGCCGCAGCAGAGGCGGGTCGGCTTCGTTTTCCAGCATTACGCGCTGTTCCCGCATCTCAGTGCGCTGGCCAATGTGATGGTCGCCCTGCAGCATCTGCCCCTGAACGAGCGTGCCGAAACGGCGCGCCAGTGGCTGGCGCGCACCAAGCTCGAAGGTCTCGAGGCGCGGCGCCCGGCCGAGCTTTCCGGCGGCCAGCAGCAGCGGGTGGCGCTTGCCCGCGCGCTGGCGCGCGAGCCGCAGGTGCTGCTGCTCGACGAACCCTTTTCGGCGGTTGACCAGGTGACGCGGCGCAAGCTGCTGCGGCAACTGATCAAGCTGCGTCGCTCGCTGGACATCCCGATCGTTCTGGTTACCCACGACCTCGAGGAAGCCGCTGTGCTGGCCGATACCATGACCGTCCTGCATCACGGCCGCAGCTTGCAGAGCGCGCCGCCGGACGAACTCCTGGCGCGGCCGGCAAGCGCGTTGGTCGCGCGCCTGACCGACCAGCCGAACGTCTTCGTCGGCAAGGTGCTGGAGCAATCACCGGCGACCGACACGACACTGATCGACTGGCTCGGTCAGCCGCTACAGGCCACGCACCATGCCGATTTTGCTGTCGGCGACAGCGTTTGCTGGGTGCTGCCCGAGGCCGGGGTGATCCTGGTGCGTGAGCACCAGAACGATCGCGAAAACACGGTGAACGCCATCGTTCGCGAGCGACTCGCCTGGCGCGGACACGCAACGGTGACGGCACGCGTCGCCGGGCGCGGCGACGCCACCCTGTCGTTCGCCATCGGCGCCTCGGTGGCGCAGCGGCGCGGCATCGTCCCCGGCGCCAGCATTGCGTTGCAGTTGCAGAAGGCCGCCATCTGTCTTACGCCCGCCGATCCCGCAGCCGTTGCCCAGATCGTCACGCCGAGCGATGTCCAGCGATGATCAGTCGTCCGGCCGGAAAGAACATCCTGGCGCTTGTCTCTTCGCGGCCAAGAGGAGACGGTGGAGAAGGCTGCCGCAAGCAGCCATTGAAGCCGCGCGGGTGTATGCTTTCGACCTAGCCTGCGAATTGTCGACTGTCACGATTTCTTATCCTCTATGGACTCAGCGCACACATAGGGCGCAGAGCTCGCTACGGAAAGGCTTCCAGTGCTCCAAGCGACGTCGATTTCGGAAGCAGGCCCCAACGTTACGCAGAAAAACTCTCGCCATAAAACAAGGGCCTTCCAGTAACCCTACCCATGCCCAAGCGATCAAATACCTTTCAGCGGTTGGCGCTGCTTGTTCACGAGCGCCTCGGCGAGGGCTGGAAAGTCGACGAGTCCCACATGTTCACGGACCTCGTTACTGGTGAGCAGCGGGAAGTGGATATAGTCGCGCAAACTATGGTGGGAACATACCCAATATTTTTGTCGATTGAGTGCCGAGATCACTCACGCCCCGCAGACGTTCTTTGGATTGAAGGGGTCGCGAAGAAGCACGAACACTTGCCCACGTCGAAACTCGTACTCTGGTCGCGTAGTGGGTTTACCAAAGCCTCCGCTTTGAAGGCGCGGGCCCTCAAGATTGAGGCTATCTCGCAAGCTGAAGCGGCCCACGTAGATTGGGCGCGGCTAGCCCGCGAGTTGATCGGCGGGCAGGTACAGCATGTCACACCTAGCTACACCGCGTTCATCGACGTCAATCCGCAAGAAGGCGAACCTCGCCGCCTCGAACAGGTAGAAAACGCAGCTTTGTACAATGGTGATGGCACACAAGTCGGCACTGTGCAGGCCCTCATAAAGTTCATTGCTAACAACCATCAGACCCGCACGGTCGTTCTCGACCATACGAGCCCCGGTCCGGGAAACTTCTATGCCGAACTGGCGCCCCCAGCACCCTGGTTTACCGATCTTCCCGAAGGCGGTCAGGCGCAGATCCGAAGAATCGGGGTGAGCATTGAAACACTCACAGAGGAAGTTGCGCTCGATACGGCATCTGCTGTCAGTGAAGGCAAGGTAGTAACACTCGCTTCAGCAAAGCTGGCTGCCGGCACCCTTGAGTTGCTGGTTCAAGAATCACCCGATGGAACCTCTTCATTTCGCTCCACGCTCCTGCCGAGGAAGGCCTGACATGCCGCTCAACCTCCCTCCCTTCGGTCGCTGGACGCTGCGCCAAAACACGGTGCAGGTCACAGGTCATCGAGTGGGCCAGGTCTTTCTTCTTGCCTTCGTGATCAAGACCGATGGTATTTATGCGGGTAAAAGTAAAGACGTGTCCACCCCGCTTGGACTGCTCGAGCGCTGCGCGATAAAATCGCGCAGCGCCCCTGACCTTGAGCGTTGGGCGTCATGAGCATCGCTGACTTCGACCTTCAGAAGTTCCTAGACACGCCAATTGAAGCGTTCGATTTCAAATTCATGATTGGGGACGTGAAGGACTTCTTGGAGTTTTCGGAGAGCAACCTCGATTGGCAGTATCGCCGTGAGCTACAGGCCATCGCCCACGGCAAAGACTTTGACGATTTTCCACCTGGCTATCGTCACCATCTTGAGCAGAATGCTGAGCACCGATTCAAGGTCAGTCTGCCCCTCAGAGTCCGCTACGGCGCAGTCCTCGCGTTTACCACGTCCGTGGAGTGGGCCATCGCCTACTTGAACCAGTGCGCCGTCTCCCCCGTGCCCGCCCTTAAATACAGAACGAATCTCACAGTCAAGATTCTTCGAGATTTCTCTGCCCGAGCCTCCGTTGATGCAGGGGCGGTAATTGATGATTACGAGGCGCTCGTTAAAATCCGAAACTGCATTGCCCACTCTGCCGGGATCGTTGAGTCCTACCGCTACAAGATCGACCTCCCTGCGGCAATCTCTCGAATTGACGGCATCACCTTAGCGAACTGGCATCTCTTCGGCGATCAAGTCTGTATTGAAAAGGGAGCGCTTGAGCCGCACATAGACCGCGCGGCGGAACTTGTCGTTTCCTTGCATTCAGCGCTGCGCGAGAGAGGTCTTCTCAAATGACGCCCAACCCTGCGGTGCGGGGGCCGCTGCGCGATAAAGCTGCGCCCTGACCTTGAATGCCCGCCGCCAGCCAATGCGAAGGTCGCTTTTGCGTCGATAGCGGCCCGTCAATCGGCCAACGATCTCTCTACCATGCGAAGAAGTCTG
>NZ_JAVTWB010000260.1:0-4098 GCF_032229525.1 Accumulibacter sp.
GGCTCTGGTCGGCAAGCACTGGCAGAACCTGCAACGCCTGATGGCCGGCACCGAGTCCAAGATCGGATCGAAGAACAAGGCGCAGGCGAACAGCCCGAGGCCGGCAAAAGCCCGCTAGGCGCAGCTGAGGGGCCAGCGCGGCCGCACGGCGAAAGCACCAGCACCACCAGCCGGATTGCTAATATTGCCCGCCTGCAGACGCAAGGCGCCGGTCAGGGCGATCATCGCGCCGTTGTCGGTACAAAATTCGAACTCGGGATAGAAAACCGCAATTCCCGCTTCTTCGGCTCGCTGATCAAGCTGTCGCCGTAGTTCCCGGTTGGCGCCGACGCCACCAGCAACGACCAGCTGCTCGAGGCCGCTGCTCGCCACCGCGCGCAGCGCCTTGCTGACCAGGACTTCGACGATCGCGTCCTGGAATCCCCGCGCGATGTCCGCCCGCTGCTGCTCGCTGATCGTCGCCAGTTCGCGCACCTTGGTCAGCACGGCCGTTTTCAGACCACTGAAACTGAAATTCAGATCGCCCGATTTAAGCATTGGCCGTGGCAGCTTCACCAGATCTGGACGACCGCGTTCGGCCAGCTCGGCCAGCGCCGCACCGCCAGGGTAGCCCAGACCGAGCAGCTTGGCGGTCTTGTCGAAAGCTTCACCAGCGGCATCATCCAGCGTTTCACCCATCAACCCGTACTCACCGACGCCCGTCACGCGCATCAGCTGACTATGCCCACCCGAAACGAGCAAGGCGACGAAGGGAAAGCGCGGCGGCGTCGGCGACAGCAGCGGCGACAGCAGGTGGCCTTCAAGGTGGTGGACCGGCACACTGGGCACATCGAGGGCAGTGGCCAGTGCTTCGGCGAACGCGGCGCCGACCAGCAAGGCACCCGCCAGACCCGGCCCCTGCGTGTAGGCAACGGCATCGATCTCGGCCAGCGAGCGGCCACTGTCGGCGAGCACCTTGCGCAGCAGCGGTACGACGCGCCGGATATGATCGCGCGAGGCAAGTTCGGGCACCACGCCGCCATAGTCCTGGTGCATGCGCACCTGCGAGTGCAGGGCGTGCGCGAGCAGGACGCCGCCAGCCAAAGTGCTGTACAGCGCCAACCCTGTTTCGTCACATGAGGATTCGATTCCGAGAACCAGCATCGCGCCATTTTACCCCGGCCGACACCGGCGACGCAGTGTCATGGACCATCGCGGGCATTGGCATCGTCAAGCAAGCGGCGCGGTTGCGCAACAAAAACCGGCCCCCGCCGCCGCCAAGCGGGCAGGGGCCGGTATGAACAGTGCAAACCCTGGCTGCTAGCGCTGCTGCAGAACCGCCGGCAGGACAGTCTTGGCCATACGTTTGGCGAAGTAGTAGATACGCTTCTGCTTCTCGATGATCTCGACTTCCAGGGTGTAGGCCGCGATGCGATTGGGTTCCTCGGCCACCAGCCGGCGCGCCTCGTGCGTCGCTGCAGAATCGGCAATCCGGTTGATCTCGTCCTTCATGCCAGTGACCACCTGCGCCGAACGCTCGTTGCGCTGCGCAACCGCCATCACCGCTGCCGCAACGGCTTTGCTGATCGCGGCCTGGAAGCCATTGAGCACCTGCTGCGTCGCCTCGCTAACCTGGATCTTGTCGCGGATGCGATCGTGCCCGAGCACCACCAGATTGGTCTCGACGATGTCACCGATGTTCTCCAGGTTACTGACCGCCTCCATCAACTGCATCAGCTCCTTGGTCTGCTCTTCAAGCAGTGGCTGTTTGCTGATCTTGGCGAGGTAGTCGAGGATTCCGGCGTGCAGGATATCGACCGCGTCGTCCATCTGGCGAATCTCTTCCAGAGCCTTGGCGTCGCCCTTGATGATTGCCGGCATGATCCCCTTGAGCATCGCGTTGACCGTCTCGCCCATGTGCATCACTTCCATGCGCACACTGTCCAGCGCCAGCGACGGCGTGGTCAACAGCTCCTCCTGCAGGAACTTGGTGCGAACGATCATTGCTTCCTCTTCGAGCGGCTTGTCAGGCACCAGCCATTCCGCAGCCCGTGCGATGAAAGTGGTGAACCAGATGAAGATGCAGCCGTTGGCGACGTTGAAGAAAGTGTGCGCGTTGGCGATCTGACGCGGTGTCTCGGCAGAGAGAAGCTCGATACCACTGAGCTCGGGGTAGGCTGGCGACATCCAGAGAACCGCACTCTTGATGATGTAGATAAACGGCAGCCACATCAAAACACCGGTAGTCGCCAGCCCGGTATGCACCACGGCACAGCGAATCGCCTCGCGTGGTTTGCCGATCGCCGCCAGCAGCGCGGTCACGCAGGTACCAATGTTGGCGCCCATGACCAGCGGGATACCCGCATCCAGGCTGATGAAACCTTGCGAGGCCATGACGATGACGATCGCGGTGGTGGCCGACGATGACTGGATCAGCGCCGTAAAAAGCGCGGAAACGATCACCGCTACTACCGGGTTGGTCATCGTCTGCATCATGTCCAGGAAGGGCTGGTAGCTACGCAGCGGATGCATTGCCTCGCCCATCACGTGCATGCCGAAGAACACCAGACCGAGACCCATCAGCATGCCACCGTAACTCTTGATCTTCTCGTTCTTGGACAGGAAGAGCATGCCGAAGCCACCGGCGACCATCGCCAGAGCCGCCTTGGTAATCTTGAAGGCGACGATCTGACCGGTGATGGTGGTACCAATCTTGGCCCCGATGATGACGCCGACCGACTGCGGCAAGGACATCAGCCCGGCCGAGATGAAGCCAACCAGCAGAACGGTGGTCACCGACGACGACTGGATCACCGCCGTGACCAAAGCGCCGGTTCCCAGGCCAGCGAAGCGGTTGACGGTCAGCTTGGCGAGGATGCTCTTCATTCGCTCGCCGGCCACGGCCTTCAGCGCCACTTCCATCTGCACCATGCCGTAGAGGAATAGCGCCAGGCCGCCAAGCAACTCCATCGTCATGCCGCCCCAGTTCATCTCGGCATCGCCCCCGGTCGCCGCCAGCACCGGCCAGGCGATGACGCCCAGGACAGAACCCATGATGGCCAGCGCGACCAGCGCGCCGGTATTGGCGGGAAGTTCTTTCAGATAGGTGTTGAGCATAGGTGAAGCCTCCTCCGGTCGTTTCGACTCAATGTTTTGCTTGTTCTTTGACGATGGTCACCGGCAGCTTGGCCAAGCCAAGCACCTGCTCGGCGACGGAACCCAGCAGCAGGTGCCGCAATCCCGTTGCACCCTTGCTACCCATGACGACCATGCTGGCGTTCTCTTTCTCTACCACCTGCAGAATCCGCGTCACCGGTATTCCCTTGACCAGCAGCTTCTCGGCATGGTGCAGGGCGTGCCGCTCGGGATACCGCTTTTGCACCGCCACCATGAAGTCGTCGAGCATTTCGCCGGCGATGTCTGCCATTCGCGTGAGCGTCTTCTTGCTCGCCATCTTGGCGTAGTAGCCGGGCATGTTCTGCGGATCATGCACCACGTGCAGGACGACGAGCTTGGCCCCCAGACCATCGGCAAGATCGCTGGCCAACAGCAGTGCTGCCTCGGAATACGACGAGAAGTCGATCGGCACGAGAATCGGTCCCCGGCTCGGGCCGGGCGCCCGTGAAGCGTCTTGTTTCTTGTCAACCATGCGCAGAATCTCCTGTTTGGTGGAAACGAGCTTACGCAGTCTCCGGCGTGGAACTCAGACCAACATCGCGTAACGCCACGACGGGCGGCCCGGCAGCCACGACGCCTGGCCATTCAGCAAACCCGTGGCCGGATCCCGGCAACACAGATCAGTGGCCAGCCGACTTCGGGTGTTCGTTGTTGGCACGCTGCAAGCGAGCCAACGCAAGAATACAATAGTTTGTTGTCTTATTCCGTGGTTTTCGTGCGTCTTTCTGGTCCGCGATGCGCACGCCTAGCGAAAAATGGATCTGCAGCGGCTTACAAGACTTGTTTCATTGACCTATTGCGCCTATCCTTGCCAATTTTGCGTCCCGGCATCAGATCGACGACAAGCCGACTGAGCGGAAGGTGGCGCGGTGCGATCCGGCACGCCGAGCTTGACCATCGGCCGGCCAACTTTTCCTGGGGCGGGGGCATTTCATGGAGTGG
>NZ_JAVTWB010000261.1:0-4092 GCF_032229525.1 Accumulibacter sp.
GGCTCTGGTCGGCAAGCACTGGCAGAACCTGCAACGCCTGATGGCCGGCACCGAGCCCAAGATCGGATCGAAAAACAAGGCGCAGGCGAACAGCCCGAGGCCGGCAAAGGCCCGCTAGGCGCAGCTGAGGGGCCAGCGCGGCCGCACGGCGAAAGCACCACCCGCCGGCTTGCCCGCATTGCCCGCCTGCAGACGCAAGGCACCGGTCAGGGCGATCATCGCGCCGTTGTCGGTACAAAATTCAAACTCGGGATAGAAAACAGCAATTCCCGCCTCATCGGCTCGCTTGTCAAGCTGTCGCCGAAGTTCCCGGTTGGCGCCGACGCCACCAGCAACCACCAGCTGCTCGAGGCCGCTGGTCGCCACCGCGCGCAGCGCCTTGCTGACCAGGACTTCGACGATCGCGTCCTGGAATCCCCGCGCGATGTCCGCCCGCTGCTGCTCGCTGATCGTCGCCAGTTCGCGCACCTTGGTCAGCACGGCCGTTTTCAGACCACTGAAACTGAAATTCAGATCGCCCGATTTAAGCATTGGCCGTGGCAGCTTCACCAGATCTGGACGACCGCGTTCGGCCAGCTCGGCCAGCGCCGCACCGCCAGGGTAGCCCAGACCGAGCAGCTTGGCGGTCTTGTCGAAAGCTTCACCAGCGGCATCATCCAGCGTTTCACCCATCAACCCGTACTCACCGACGCCCGTCACGCGCATCAGCTGACTATGCCCACCCGAAACGAGCAAGGCGACGAAGGGAAAGCGCGGCGGCGTCGGCGACAGCAGCGGCGACAGCAGGTGGCCTTCAAGGTGGTGGACCGGCACACTGGGCACATCGAGGGCAGTGGCCAGTGCTTCGGCGAACGCGGCGCCGACCAGCAAGGCACCCGCCAGACCCGGCCCCTGCGTGTAGGCAACGGCATCGATCTCGGCCAGCGAGCGGCCACTGTCGGCGAGCACCTTGCGCAGCAGCGGTACGACGCGCCGGATATGATCGCGCGAGGCAAGTTCGGGCACCACGCCGCCATAGTCCTGGTGCATGCGCACCTGCGAGTGCAGGGCGTGCGCGAGCAGGACGCCGCCAGCCAAAGTGCTGTACAGCGCCAACCCTGTTTCGTCACATGAGGATTCGATTCCGAGAACCAGCATCGCGCCATTTTACCCCGGCCGACACCGGCGACGCAGTGTCATGGACCATCGCGGGCATTGGCATCGTCAAGCAAGCGGCGCGGTTGCGCAACAAAAACCGGCCCCCGCCGCCGCCAAGCGGGCAGGGGCCGGTATGAACAGTGCAAACCCTGGCTGCTAGCGCTGCTGCAGAACCGCCGGCAGGACAGTCTTGGCCATACGTTTGGCGAAGTAGTAGATACGCTTCTGCTTCTCGATGATCTCGACTTCCAGGGTGTAGGCCGCGATGCGATTGGGTTCCTCGGCCACCAGCCGGCGCGCCTCGTGCGTCGCTGCAGAATCGGCAATCCGGTTGATCTCGTCCTTCATGCCAGTGACCACCTGCGCCGAACGCTCGTTGCGCTGCGCAACCGCCATCACCGCTGCCGCAACGGCTTTGCTGATCGCGGCCTGGAAGCCATTGAGCACCTGCTGCGTCGCCTCGCTAACCTGGATCTTGTCGCGGATGCGATCGTGCCCGAGCACCACCAGATTGGTCTCGACGATGTCACCGATGTTCTCCAGGTTACTGACCGCCTCCATCAACTGCATCAGCTCCTTGGTCTGCTCTTCAAGCAGTGGCTGTTTGCTGATCTTGGCGAGGTAGTCGAGGATTCCGGCGTGCAGGATATCGACCGCGTCGTCCATCTGGCGAATCTCTTCCAGAGCCTTGGCGTCGCCCTTGATGATTGCCGGCATGATCCCCTTGAGCATCGCGTTGACCGTCTCGCCCATGTGCATCACTTCCATGCGCACACTGTCCAGCGCCAGCGACGGCGTGGTCAACAGCTCCTCCTGCAGGAACTTGGTGCGAACGATCATTGCTTCCTCTTCGAGCGGCTTGTCAGGCACCAGCCATTCCGCAGCCCGTGCGATGAAAGTGGTGAACCAGATGAAGATGCAGCCGTTGGCGACGTTGAAGAAAGTGTGCGCGTTGGCGATCTGACGCGGTGTCTCGGCAGAGAGAAGCTCGATACCACTGAGCTCGGGGTAGGCTGGCGACATCCAGAGAACCGCACTCTTGATGATGTAGATAAACGGCAGCCACATCAAAACACCGGTAGTCGCCAGCCCGGTATGCACCACGGCACAGCGAATCGCCTCGCGTGGTTTGCCGATCGCCGCCAGCAGCGCGGTCACGCAGGTACCAATGTTGGCGCCCATGACCAGCGGGATACCCGCATCCAGGCTGATGAAACCTTGCGAGGCCATGACGATGACGATCGCGGTGGTGGCCGACGATGACTGGATCAGCGCCGTAAAAAGCGCGGAAACGATCACCGCTACTACCGGGTTGGTCATCGTCTGCATCATGTCCAGGAAGGGCTGGTAGCTACGCAGCGGATGCATTGCCTCGCCCATCACGTGCATGCCGAAGAACACCAGACCGAGACCCATCAGCATGCCACCGTAACTCTTGATCTTCTCGTTCTTGGAGAGGAAGAGCATCCCGAAACCACCGGCGACCATCGCCAGTGCCGCCTTGGTAATCTTGAAGGCGACGATCTGACCGGTGATCGTGGTGCCGATCTTGGCCCCGATGATGACGCCGACAGACTGCGGCAAGGACATCAGCCCGGCCGAGATGAAGCCAACCAGTAGAACGGTGGTCACCGACGACGACTGGATCACCGCAGTGACCAAAGCGCCGGTTCCCAGGCCCATGAAGCGGTTGACGGTCAGCTTGGCGAGGATGCTCTTCATTCGCTCGCCGGCCACGGCCTTCAGCGCCACTTCCATCTGCACCATGCCGTAGAGGAATAGCGCCAGGCCGCCAAGCAACTCCATCGTCATGCCGCCCCAGTTCATCTCGGCATCGCCCCCGGTCGCCGCCAGCACCGGCCAGGCGATGACGCCCAGGACAGAACCCATGATGGCCAGCGCGACCAGCGCGCCGGTATTGGCGGGAAGTTCTTTCAGATAGGTGTTGAGCATAGGTGAAGCCTCCTCCGGTCGTTTCGACTCAATGTTTTGCTTGTTCTTTGACGATGGTCACCGGCAGCTTGGCCAAGCCAAGCACCTGCTCGGCTACGGAACCCAGCAGCAGGTGCCGTAGTCCCGTTGCACCCTTGCTGCCCATGACGACCATGCTGGCCTTCTCTTTCTCGACCACCTGCAGAATCCGCGTCACCGGTATTCCCTTGACCAGCAGCATCTCGGCATGGTGCAGGGCGTGCCGCTCGGGATACCGCTTGTGCACCGCCGCCATGAATTCGTCGAGCATTTCGCCGGCGATGTCTGCCATTCGCGTAAGTGTCTTCTTGCTCGCCATCTTGGCGTAGTAGCCGGGCATGTTCTGCGGATCGTGCACCACGTGCAGGACGACGAGCTTGGCCCCCAGGCCATCGGCAAGATCGCTGGCCAACAGCAATGCGGCCTCGGAATACGACGAGAAATCGATCGGCACGAGAATCGGTCCCCGACTCGGACCGGGCGCCCGTGAAGCATCTTGTTTCTTGTCAACCATGCGCAGAATCTCCTCTTTGGTGGAAACGAGCTTATGCAGTTTCCGGAGTGGAACTCAGACCAACATCGGGTAACGCCACGACGGATCGCCCGGCAGCTACGACGCCTGGCCATTCAGCAAACCCGTGCCCGGAGCCCGGCAACACAGATCAGCGGGCAGCCGACTTCGGATGTTCGTTGTTGGCACCCAGCAAGCAAGCCAGCGCAAGAATACAATAATTTGTTGTCGCATCCCGTGTTTTTCGTGCGTATTTCTGGTCCGCGATGCGCATGCCTAGCGAAAAATGGATCGGCAGCGGCTTACAAGGCTTGTTTCATTGACCTATTGCGCCTATCCTTGTCGTTTGTGCCTCCCGGCGTCATATCGGCGACAAGCCGACTGATCGGAAGGTGGCGCGGTGCGATCCGGCACGCCAAGCTTGACCATCGGCCGGCCAACTTTTCCTGGGGCGGGGGCATTTCATGGAGTGG
>NZ_JAVTWB010000262.1:0-4080 GCF_032229525.1 Accumulibacter sp.
ACACTGCGATCGATTGCCGAGAAGCGCTTCAGCCCATCGACGATGTCGCGCGTACGCTCGGCGCCTTCGGTCATGCCGTCGAGGAGCGGCGTGACGTCCTCGAGGATACGGTCGATACGCAGCTCCTGGCGCATTCGCACGAGGTCCGGCGAGCCCGCGAAAGCCTCGGCGTGCACCGCCTCGAGATAGGTCTGCAGGCGCGCCGTGTAACGCCGGATGGCCAGCACGTTGCCCAGCACGAAGCTGATCGGGTTGTTCAGCTCGTGCGCCACACCGGCCACCAGACGGCCGAGCGAGGCCATTTTCTCGGCTTGCAGAAGCTGCTGCTGGGTGAGCTTGAGATCGTCGTGCGCCTGGCGCAATGCGTGATAGGCCCGGCGCAGTTCACCGACCGGGCGGCCGGTCAGCACCATGCCGACCAGCTTGCCGGTGCCCGAGAGGCGTGGCGTGCAGTTCAGCGAAACGGGCAGCGGACTACCATCCCGCCCCATGATTCTTAGCTCGCAATCCTGAACCGTTTGCGGGCGTGCCGCCGAGAAGAAGTCGCGGGCGCGTTGCTGCGAAGTCTCGTCGGCGAAGAGGTCGGAGACCGGTCGCCCGCGTAGCGCCTCCTCGTCCTGGCCGATGAAGCGACGCAGCGAGTCGTTGACCTCCTGGATCGCGCCATGCCGATTGCAGACGATCAGGATGTCCGACATCGACGCCAGAACGCTCTCGATGAACTGCTGCGAATCCTCGAGCGCGGCATTCTTCTGCTCCAGCACCACTTCATATTGCAGCAGGTCGTTGTACACCTCGTCCATCTTGTGGATGACCTCGATCCACACCGCCTCGTCCACGCCATTGAGAGCCGACGACGGCTCCGGCAGGCTGTCAGTAGCGGCCAACGGGTGCGACAGTGGCCGCTTGGCAGGGAGGCTTGAATCCGGCATGCCGCGATCGTAGGACCAATCGGAGCGCCGCGCAACGATCGGCTGCGCAGCTTCGAGCCAGCGCTTGAGCTGTCGATGGCTGCGCCCGGTCGGCCCGCCAGGAACCGGCCATTCGCATCCAGAGCCGCCCGAACAGCACGCCTGTGGCGACAAGCTGAAGTGCAAACAATGTTTCCACTTCGCGCCCCAGACGAAAACCAGGGTTCCTTTTTCGCCTCCCCATCGCGACATCATGTCACTGGTTTTATTAGCCATTGTCCGCTGGCACGTTTCTTGTAAGGGCTAACTCAGTCAATGCACCCGTCCGTCCGGGCGTGTCGGCCCACAAACCATCCGACCGGCGGTCGGGCGACGAACAAGAGCTGGCGAGCGACAGCACAAAATAAGGGGGCAGGAAAATGGCAAGTACCCGTCTACTGCAGCTGGAGGCCAATGCGCACATCGTCGAGGCAAGCAAGCGACTCGGCATGCCGCGACGGGAGTTTCTGCAGTTCTGCGCCACCATGGCCGCAGGCATGGGCTTGCCGGCTGGGGCCGAGGCGGCCGTGGCCGAGGCGGTAGCCACCAAGAAACGACCTTCGGTAATCTGGCTGCACTTTCAGGAATGTACCGGCTGTACGGAATCCCTGCTGCGTGCCGAGCATCCGACGCTGGAACGGCTGATTCTCGATGTCATTTCGCTCGACTATCACGAGACGCTGTTTGCCGCTGCCGGTCATCAGGTCGAACAGGCCCGCAAGACGGCCATGGCCGAGAACAAGGGCGGCTACGTGCTGGTCGTCGAAGGCGCCATCCCGACCCGCGATGGCGGCATCTACTGCAAGGTGGGGGGCAAGACCGCGATCGAGCTGACCAAGGAGTGTGCGGCCGACGCGGCAGCGGTGATCGCCATCGGTTCCTGCGCGAGCTGGGGTGGCATGCCATCGACCGCACCCAACCCGACCGGTTCATCCGGCGTCGCCGAGGTCCTCGGCAAGCCGGTGGTGACGATTCCGGGTTGCCCACCCAACCCCTACAACTTCCTGGCCACGGTGGTGCACTTCCTGACCTTTGGCGCACTGCCCCCGGTCGATGACCTGGGTCGCCCGATGTTCGCCTACTCGCGGCTGATCCATGAGAACTGCGAGCGTCGCGCCCATTTCGACGCCGGACGTTTCGCCATGCAGTTCGGCGACGAAGGGCACCGCAAGGGCTATTGCCTTTACAAGCTGGGCTGCAAGGGTCCGGAGACCTACGCCAATTGCCCGACCGTCCTTTTCGGCGATGCCGGCGGCGGCACCTGGCCGGTTGGCTGCGGCCATCCGTGCATCGGCTGCACCGAGCAAGGTGTCGGCTTCAGCAAGCCGATTCACATGCTCGCCAAAGTAAAGAACGTCGAACCGCCACAGCAATATCCACGCATCGTCGAGGAACAAGGCATCGGCGCCACGCTCGGCTCGGCGTCGATCCTGGCCGCCGTGGCCGGCGCGGCCGCCGGCGCGGGGGCGATGGTCGCGCGCAATCTCGGCCTTTCGCACCAGGCCGAAGAAAGCGAGCGCGCCAGGGCAGCAAGCGAGAAAACGGAGGCCTGAAATGCGTACACAGTTGCCTGAACCGGCCACCGACGAAAACTTTCGTCGCAAGTTCCTCAAGGGATGCCTCGGCGCCGCCGGGACGGCAGTCGCGGCCGGCACGCTGAGCACGCCGGCCGAGGCGCGCGATACCCATCAGCGCCCGCCCGAGGCCCTCGGCCTGCTCTACGACGCGACCTTGTGTATCGGCTGCAAGGCCTGTGTCGCCGCCTGCAAGCAGGCCAACGACAACCCACCGGAGTTCTCGACGGTCGACAAGCTGTGGGACACGCCGCTCGACACCAGCGGCTACACCTTCAACATCATCAAGATGTATCGCCACGGCACGATGAAGACCAAGGACGCCGAAGAAAACGGCTACGCCTTCATGAAGACCTCGTGCATGCATTGTGCCGATCCGTCCTGTGTCTCCGCCTGCCCGGTGACGGCGATGACCAAGGACCCGAAGACCGGCGTCGTCGCCTACGATCCCGATGCCTGCGTCGGCTGCCGCTACTGCGTGGTCGCCTGTCCATTCGGCATCCCCAAGTATCAGTACGACTCGCCGACCGGCCAGATCGGCAAGTGCGAGCTTTGTCGCCATCGCGTTAAAGATGGCCACTACTCGGCGTGCGCCGAGGTCTGCCCGACCGGCGCGACCCTGCATGGCCGTACCGCAGATCTACTCGTCGAAGCGAAGCGCCGCCTGGCACTGCCCACCGGTAGCGTCACCACCTACCCGCGCGGCAGCATCGACGGCGGCCCGGACCAGAGCTACGAGGGCTACGTCGGCAAGTACCAGCAGCACGTCTATGGGGAAACCGAATACGGCGGCACGCAGGTACTCAAGCTCTCGGCGGTTCCCTTCGAGAAGGTCGGCATGCCGAACCTGCCACCAAACTCATCGGCCGCGACTTCCGAGACCATCCAGCACACGCTCTACGGCGGCCTGCTGATGCCCTTCGCCGTACTCGGTGCAATGACTTACGTCGCCAGGCGCAACGTTCATCACGAAGACGACGATGACAGTCAGCCGACTGGCAAGCCAGGGGAGGAGTGAACATGAGCACGCAACAACATGGCAGGCCGGCGCCGCTTGGCGGCAGCCTGTTCAATGCCACCACACTGATCTGTGGCGTGCTGATCGCCGTCATGGCGACGATCGTGCTGGTCCGTCTGGTTTTTGGACTCGGTGCCACGACCAATCTCAACGACGGCTACTCCTGGGGCGTGTGGGTGGTTTTCGACGTCTTCATCGGTTCGGCGCTGGCCTGTGGCGGCTTCTCTGTCGCCTTGCTGGTCTACATCTTCAACAAGGGCCAGTACCATCCGCTGGTGCGGCCGGCACTGCTTGGCAGCCTCTTCGGCTACACCCTGGCCGGCGCCGCGATCACTTTCGACCTCGGCCGCTGGTGGAACTTCTGGCACATCTTCTGGCCCGGCTACTTCAACGTCAACTCGGTGATGTTCGAAGTCGCGGCGTGCATCACGCTCTACATCATCGTCATGTGGATCGAGTTCTCGCCGGTGTTCCTCGAGAAACTCGGCCTGCATAACGCCCGCCGCAAGCTGAGCAAGGTGTTGTTCATCTTCATCGC
>NZ_JAVTWB010000263.1:0-4074 GCF_032229525.1 Accumulibacter sp.
TGACCCATGGCGACCACGGGCGAACCTGCGGAACGGCACCAAAAGCCGCCTGTGCGAGCGCAAGGGAGTCCTCAAGCAGCGCGTCGTGGAGCGGGCGAAAGACCAGAGGCCAGGACAGTAGCGCCGCCCCCTGCGCTTTCATATCAAGGGTGTGCCGCAAAACAGTGCAGTCTTCGCGCTTTGGCAGAACCTCCAATTGGTGGATACCGTTGAAACCAGATGGGCCAGAGAAGCGGAACTTCACCACTCGACCCGGGCTGAACTCTTCAACCGCGTAGCGCACAGGCCCGTGACCTCCGGAAGCGCCGACACCAAGCGGCCTATCAAAGCGCATAGGCGGCCACATTAATCGTGGCCAAAGAGCGTCGCTGGCTGAGGAAAGCGAGTTCAACAGAGCGCCAAGCTCTGCGGCTGAAACTGAAATTTCACGTTCATGAATATTGAGAACCTGCATGACGCGACGATCTCAAGACGCCCAAAGTTTGAATTCACCGCACTGCGCGGCTGTTCGCGCAGGCCCGTGGGAATGATGGGTTGGTTGGCACAATACTACCTCCCGGGAGGCCATTCTTGATAAGACGGAACGTCCTTCCCATCCTGCAACCACGCAGCATCATGCGAACGCCAGATGTGCGCGGCCGGCTTGGCGCCAGGATCTTCATCGAGCGTTGCTACGCGAACGATGACATGCGGCTGCGCGGGTCGCTCGGCTACCAGGTGCGAGCCACACACCGAACAGAAGTGCCGAAGCTTTCCCGGGGATGATTCAAAGGCCGTTCGCTTTTCTTCGCCCTTCAGCCAGCGGAAGTGCTCGCGCCTGACACCCGCAGTCGAAGCAAACATCGCTGCATGGGCTTTGCGACAAGTACGGCAATGACAATGAGCAATCGGCATGTCGAGTTCATCGATCTCATACTCGACAGCACCACATAGACAACTCCCCTTCATATTTGCACCTCATCCAGCGGCATCATTTCCTCGTCCCGCCCAGCGTTTGAATTCACCTGCTGCCGAAGGCAAGTGCGGCGGAATGATCGCTTGGCCCTTTGCGGGCAAGACAATGGGACGGGACGCCCACTAATTGCACCACTGTTGCTCACACGGAACACCATCATGATTGCCGTCCATCTTCACGTTGGGGCAGTTCTTCAAGAAGAACGTGGCTTCTGCACAGGAAGTCATTTGTGAGCAATGTGTTCGGCCATCACACTGAAAGACCGACGACCTCGTATTCTCATTGGGATGAACAGCGACGGCTTCCAGTGGCGCCGCCACATTCTCTTCTGCGACAAGGCGATGAGCGTACTTTCCGTAACCGTATATGGCCAGGGCGACGACAACGGCAAGGGAGACGATCCGCCCAAGCAAGCTCGACTTACCACGCCGACCACTTGGCTCAAGTTGTCGGCTAGCAAGACGAATGACCCGATTTGGAAACAGCAGATTGGTTGCTCTTTTCTTTCCGTCCTTGTCGGTTTCTATCTCGAACGTGAGTAATTCACCGACGGACGGCCGCTGACCGTCTCTTGGAAAGGCTGAGACGTGAACAAACAATTCGGGGGTTCCACCTTTGGTAGGCGTGATAAATCCGAAGCCGCGTTCATCGTTCCATTTTGCGAGAGTGCCTTCGATGCGCATATGTTTGTAATGGCCAAGGTCAAAGCTCAGCGGACGACTGCGAATGGCGCGAAGTGCCGCTTGCAGCTGGTTCGCTGGAATGTGTTGTTCGCGAAAAGGGCCGAGCCATTTCCGCTGCGCCAAGTTGTTCAAGCGAGCAGTTCAAAGGTCAGCTTTCACCCTTCTGTAAAAACCGTGGTCTGTCCGAATGGCACTCTCGGAGACAGTCTCGTCGCCTTCATCAGCGCGCGTCGGCGGGCCGGCCACCCTTGAGCCAGTCGTTTCTCTTTTCAGGGAAATTGGGCCGCGGCTGCGTCGTGAAGTACGCGGCGACGTCATAGGCTTCCTGGTCGGTTAACGTCCCGGCATTGCCGAGAGGCATTTTCGCCTGCACGAACGCCGCTGCCACCGAAAGACGCGCCATGCCGGCACCGGCGTTGAACGATTGCGATCCCCACAGCGGCGGGTATACGTAGGTGCTTGCGCCTCCCTTGACTCCTTGGCCGTCGCCACCGTGACAGGCGGCGCACCTGGCAAGATAGATTGTCTTGCCACGCGAGGCGTCAGCGGGAGCGGGAGCGTGGATTTCGCGAAAGCCTCGACCCTCGACTTCGCTGCCGGTCGGCACTCCCTGAGAGAGCCACGCAATATACGCGAGCAAACCGATCATCTCGCGGCTTTGCGCAGGCAGCGCTTTGCCGTTCATCGAGCGCAGAAAGCAATCGTTGATTCGCTCTTCCAGCGACTCGACACTGCCGCGGCGCGAGCGATACTCGGGAAACAGCCCCGTAAGACCCGCGAGCGGCGCTGCGTATGCGCTGCGACCGCCATCGAGATGGCAGCTCCCGCAGCGGAGTGCATTTCCGACATAGGCCTTCGCCGTCCCCCCGGTATCAGTGACGATCCGCTGCCCGTACTGAATCGCCTGGCCAAGGGGCCCACCCGGAATGGCGGTGGGTGCCGGAGGCGACAGTGGCACCCTTTCTCGTGTGGAGCTATCCGCAGCGAGCGCCAAGCTCCCCGCGAACAGCGAGATCAAAATCCATGCTCTCCCAGTTTGTATCGTCATCAACTGTAGACGCGAGGCCTGCCGATGGGGCATGCGCTTCTCCGAAGTATTAGATTCCATTCTACCGACGCCGTGCGAGATTCTGACGCCCAACGCCTCCGATCGGCGGCCGCCTCAGCGGATGGCTGGGCGTCACTCGCCGGCACCACACCAGGAGGCAGGCTCGATCACGCCGGCGTCGTGCCCATAGAGCCAAGCACTGCTTGACCAATCAGTCGTGCCGCGTGCCAGCTCCGCATCACGTTCCTCTTGATCCGGGCCGTCAGGTAAATGGAACCTGGTCTTGTTCTTGGCCGAGAGGGCCTGGATGCGCGAAGCTCTGGGCTGCCGCAGGGTTTCGTAACGACGCAGCGCATCTGGCACATCGCGCGCGTCGACTTTCGACAGACACACCGCCAGCGTTGCGCCGTCTTCGATCGCTTGCGCGGCGCCCTGAGCCATGAACGGCAGCATCGCGTGACACGCGTCGCCCAGCAGGGTCACCCTGCCGACGGACCAGCGCGCCAGGGGCTTGCGGTCAAACAGCGCCCACAGGAAGGTCTTGTCGACGCCTTCGAGAATGCCGCGGATTTGCGGGTGCCAACCGGCGAACGCGGCCAGCGCATCGGCAACCTCGCCCTGGTCAGTCCATGACTCCCGCGTCCAGCTGTCCTGTTCGATCACGGCAATGAAGTTGAGCAGCCGCCGGTTCTGCACGAAGTAATGAACGAAGTGTTTGCCGGGGCCCATCCAGATCTGCGCCGTGACTTCAAGATCAAGGTGGGCCAGCCGATCGGCAGGCACGAGGCCGCGATACGCCACACAGCCTGTGTAATGTGGAATATCGGGGCCAAAACGGCTGCAGCGCACCGTGGAATGGATGCCATCGGCTCCGACGAGCGCGTCGACACCGATGTGCGTGCCGCTTTCGAACTCGGCCTCGACGTGGTCCTCATGTTCGGCCAAGCGCGTCAAGCGATGTCCGGCATGAAATCGTTCCGCGGGGAAAGCGCCTGCCAGCGCGTCCAGGAGGTCGGCGCGATGTATCTGGTAGTGAGGGAAGCCGAATGCCGCTTCAATGTCTTCGCCGAGCGGCGTGCGAAGCAAGGTCCGCCCGTCGTCCCACCGGCGCTGATGCCATGCGACGGGCTTTACGCCGCTCATCGCCAACGCTTCGGCAAGGCCGAGTCGATGCAGCACACGCGAAGCGTTTGGACTGACCTGGATGCCCGCACCTACCTCGCTCAGCCCGCGCGATTGCTCGTACACGTGTACATCGACGCCAGCCCTGAGCAGCGACAAACCGGCCGCGAGACCGCCGATGCCACCGCCAATAACTGCCATGGAAACTTCATTGCGCGTCATAAGCTGTCTTCCTCGGCGAAGCCTACCAGACCGTCGGGCGGCAG
>NZ_JAVTWB010000264.1:0-4073 GCF_032229525.1 Accumulibacter sp.
ACACGCTTCAAGGTCATCAGCGCAGGGCGCAGGTTCGGCAAAACGATGCTCGCGGTTGAGTGGCTAGGATTGATGCCAGGCGGCGCTGTCGAGGGAAAGCCTGTTGCGCTATTCTCGCCGACATATAAGCTCCTTCTCGATGTGTGGTCGGACATGGAACGCACCCTGAAGCCGATCACCGCCAAGGCCAACAAGACAGAGATGCGGATCGAGTTGATAACAGGCGGCAAGGTGGATTTCTGGACGCTGGAAGACCCGGACGCCGGGCGCGGTCGGAAGTATTCGCGGGTGGTCATTGACGAGGCAGCACACGCGCGATACCTCAAGGATGCCTGGGAGAAGGCCATCGCGCCGACCCTGACCGACTACCAGGGCGATGCATGGTTCATCAGTACGCCGAACGGGATCAACTACTTCCACGAACTGTATAGGCGTGGCGATGACCCGGCGCAAACGGATTGGCAATCGTGGCACATGCCAACGACCGTTAATCCGTACATCAGTGACGAGGAAGTGGCGCGCTACCGGGCGGAGCTTCCCGATCTTGTCTTCCGCCAGGAATACCTGGCAGAGTTTGTAACGTTCGGCGCTGGCCTCGTCAAGCCTGACATGCTCATAGATGGCGACTGCCCTCCAGGGCTTGCCGTAGTGCAGGCGGTTGACCTCGCCATCAGCGAGAAGCAGGGGGCAGACTGGACAGCCATCGTGACCATGAGCCGCGATCCTGTCTCAGGCACGATCTACGTCCGCGAAGTAGAGCGTTATCGCTGCGGATTCCATGACGTGTTGCAGCGCATCAAGGCTGCAGCGGCGCGCTGGAATCCGGCGATCATCGCCATCGAGCAAACGCAGTATCAGGCGGCTGTTGTGCAGGAACTTACTCGCACGACCACGCTACCCGTTCGCGGAATACGGC
Source organism: Accumulibacter sp. (assembly GCF_032229525.1). GTDB lineage: Bacteria > Pseudomonadota > Gammaproteobacteria > Burkholderiales > Rhodocyclaceae > Accumulibacter. The sequence continues at coordinate 917 of NZ_JAVTWB010000264.1, forward strand.
CAGACCGCGACAAGCTAACCCGCTTTGCGCCGCTGCTGACCCGGTATGAACAGCGACTGGTGCGCCATGACTCAGCCAAGGTGCCTGCGTGGTTCCGTGATGAGCTTCTGAGCTTCCCGGAAGGCGAGCATGACGACGCGGTCGACGCCGCTGCCTACGCCTTCGCAGCGCTGCCGATGACCAGCAAGCCCCCGGCCATGATGCAGGTGTCGGCGCTATGACCGACCTCGAAGCTCTAATCAATGAGATCATGCACATTGACGGGTGCGAAGTAACCAAGCGCCGGGCCGTCGCCGTGCTGCGTACCCAAGTCGGCAGGCGCGTGTATTTTGCAAAGTGCGTGCTGGTTGAACGGGAGCATGTAGCAATGGCGCGAACACTTCTCGATTCAATGCGCCGTAACGAAGTCAGGGACGCGCTCATTGCCCGCCTGCGAGTGTCACGCGATCAGGCGTACAGGATCATCAACAAGGCGCTGCAGTTGCCGCGCATGGAACAGGCGTCGCTCTTGTGAACGAGGCGTCCTACATTCAACTGCTCGAAATGGTTGAGCAGGCCATCCGCACAGCCGCAGAAGACTCGCTCGGCAGGCTGGTGGAGCAATTGCGGTCAGGAACAATCCCGCGTGAAACAATTGAGAAGGCATTGCAGCAATTCGACGGCGTGTTTTATGAGACCCTGGCCAGCGCATACGGTCAGGTAATCGGGACCACGATGGGTGTGCAAGCCATCAAGGCGCTTGAGATCGGCGGCTTGAAGCTGTCGACGGCCATGTACGGGCATGGCAAAGCAGTTACGTCTGAGGTATTCGGAATCGTCAACCGGCACGCCAAGGGCATGCAATCCGCGCGTGCGCTGGCTATGGAAATTTATGAGGGCTACGGCTTCCGGGTCGCGGAAGCCGAGCCGCTGAAACTGTCGCCGGCGAATCCGAAGCTCCCGAAGTATCTGCGGGAAGTGCTGAGAGACGATAACGCCCGGACCGCAATGCAGCGGATCATCACCAGGGCGCAGGTGACAACGCTCAAGACTCCGAACCTGCGTACGGCATACATTCAGGCAATTGACGAGTTTGAGAAAGGCGCTGGCGAGGCCAGGCTAAAGAAAGTTCTCGACGTGGCGTTCCACGAGCGCATGCGCTACTTTGCAAACCGGATCGCGCGGACTGAGCTACACCGTGCGTATTCAGACCAGCAGGCGCGGGAATACATGGCTGACGAAATGCTTGATGTCGTGCAAGTGCGCATGTCGGCTGCGCACCCCAGGACGGACATCTGCGATTTCCATTCCAAGCTGGACAAGTACGGACTTGGACCCGGATGCTATCCCAAGCCGGTAGCGCCAAAGCCACCTTTTCATCCGCACTGCCTTTGCAAGCTTGTGCCCCGTTGGGACCTCAGCGGCAATGCGCCGAGGAATCGCGCCAAGGCAGAGCAGGCTTTCCTGATCGAGGCGGGCGACAAGGAAGGCCCGAAGATCATGGGCAGCCGCGCGAAGTGGATCGCAGCGAAGAATGGCGAGCCGGTCGAGAAGATCGTGAACGCGGGGAAAGACCCGCTTTACAGGCTGGCTCGGGTTGGTGACTAGCCGCTAACCTCGCACCGGATCGCCATGAGCTTGTAAGTGTCCAGCCGGTCCTCGTCGGTGATGGTTTCGAGATACACGCCGCCCATTGTGATGATTTCAGCCCTAATCAATCCTTCGATCTCAAACAACGCGGCGTATAGCTTTTCCAGTCGCACCCGGCCATCGTCGTCTGGCTCTTCGTCAAACGGGGCGATTGGCATTCCAAAATAGATCAGCAATTCCGCCTTTCGGGCCGTCAGAGCGTATCCGCTGAGCAGGCGCGACGGAACCAGGCGAATGATTGGGTAATCATCCGGGCAGATGTTCTCTTCTAGCCCGATGCGGCAGGTAGCGACGCCTGGTATAAGTGTCAGGCGGTCGCGTAGCGCTTCCAGCAGCACCAGCGGGGAATCCCCACCGGTCTTGATGCGGGCCGATAGGCCGATAGCAAACGATCCCATGTCAGGCCCTCTCGATTGCGATGGTAAGAGTCGGCAACGGATTGCCTTCGTCGTCATCTGTCGCCGCGCGCGCCTGGTTCAAAACTGACTCGAATTCGTCGCGGTAGTTTCTCAACTTTGCCGCGAACAGGTCATCTGGCTGCGCTTGGCACTCCAGACAGGTGATGATGTACGTGCGCAGAATGACAAGTCGACTATTCCAATCTGCGGCGAACGTGCCCAATTCTGCTACCTCATCAATAGCGCGCAGTTCGCGCTCTTCGTTGACGTGGCTCTTCAAATAAGCGTCGTTGTAAGTGTTGGTCAGGGCCATAATTATTTTCCTTTCAGTGTTGCGATAACGTGACGCTCGAAGATTGCCGGGGCCATAGCCGCAGCGCGTTTAAGCCATGGATCGCCTTTATATCCTGGGTGCTTGACGACTTTTGCGAAGACGAAATAATTGCCGGAAGCCCATCGAAGCACCTTCTTCCGCTTTGGTCGGATGTCGTGCGGCCTTGTCCCCCAATGCACAAATGCGGCATGCGGAGCGCGCTGTAGATCGTTTCCGATCAGAAACGTTTCCCCTTCGCGCTTTTGAAAAACAGACTGGAACAACGCGCCCGTCTTGGTGTGCTTGTCCGCTGCCAGCTCCACGTAGTCGTAAAGCTCTTGCGACGTTTTGGCCATCGCCTTGAACTGCGCCGCACGATTCAGCCGGGCGAACTGTTCGTGGATTGCTTCAGTGCCCGTAAGGGTAACTTCTATTCTCATTGCATCGTCGCCATCAACAATGCCGCCAGGGCTTCATTCTCGGACCTCAGGGACGCTATCGCTGCATCCTGCGTCTCGATGGTTGCCTGACGTGCTGCGACGATTACAGCGGCCTCTGGAGTGATTTGAATGCCATCGATCATAACTAGGCCGTCGCCTGGCGTCGGAGAAGCGGCAGGACGATCAACGTAGACCGTTTTGATGACAGTCTTGATGATCGTTTCTGGTTCCGCGCCTTGCATGACGCGCGTAATCGGCCCGCCACCTCCAGCAAATTCCCCGGTGTAGTCGAAACCCTGCGGCCCGTAGACGACTCCCTGTTTGACATCCTCTGGGTCCGGCCATACCGATGCAGAAATGACCGCTGACAGCCCAGC
>NZ_JAVTWB010000265.1:0-1937 GCF_032229525.1 Accumulibacter sp.
GATCGGGCCCATGCCCGGGCCGCCGCCGCCGTGCGGGATGCAGAAGGTCTTGTGCAGATTCATGTGGCTGACGTCGGCACCGATCAGCGCCGGCGAGGTCAGGCCGAGCTGGGCGTTGAGGTTGGCGCCGTCCATGTATACCTGGCCGCCATGCGCGTGCACCACGGCGCAGATCTCCTGTACCGACTCCTCGAAGACACCGTGCGTCGATGGATAGGTGATCATCAGGCAGGCAAGCCTGGCGGCATGCTGCGCAGCCTTGGCCGCGAGGTCGGCGACGTCGATGTTGCCGCACTCGTCGCAATCGACCACCACCACCTGCATGCCGCACATCTGCGCCGTGGCGGGGTTGGTGCCGTGCGCCGATTTCGGGATCAGGCAGACCTTGCGCTGGGCTTCGCTACGGCTGGCGTGATAGCGGGCGATGGCCAGCAGGCCGGCGTATTCGCCCTGGGCGCCGGAGTTGGGTTGCATGCAGATGGCGTCGAAACCGGTGATCACCTTAAGCCATTCTTCCAGTTCGCCGATCATCTGCAGGTAACCCTGGGCCTGATCGAGTGGCGCGAAGGGGTGAATGTCGGCGAATTGCGGCCAGGTGATCGGCAGCATCTCGCTGGTGGCGTTGAGCTTCATGGTGCAGGAACCGAGCGAGATCATCGAGTGGTCGAGCGCCAGATCCTTGTTCTGCAACTTCTTCAGGTAGCGCAGCATTTCGTGTTCGGTGTGGTGCGTGTTGAACACCGGATGGGTGAGGATGGCATCCTCGCGCAGCAGCGCCGGTGGCAGCGTCGGGTCGGCCTGCTGCACGTGTGCATCGAGCTGGTCGAGGTCGGCACTGACGCCGGCGAGCAGCTTGATCAGCACGGCGATGTCCGCCGGCGAAGTCTTTTCGTTTACCGCGATGCCGAGCACCCCCGGCGAGACCTGGCGCAGGTTGTAGCCGGCATCGATCGCCTCTTTGTAGGCGCTCAGCGCCAGCGCACCCAGGTTGACCTGCAGGGTGTCGAAGAAGTGCGCCGTCAGTATTTCGATGCCGGCCCGGCGCAGGCCTTCGGCGAGAATGGCAGCCAAGCGGTGGATGCGGCCAGCGATGGTGCGCAGGCCTTGCGGGCCATGGTAGACGGCGTACATGCCGGCGATGTTGGCGAGCAGCACCTGCGAGGTACAGATGTTGGAGTTGGCCTTTTCGCGCCGGATATGCTGTTCACGCGTCTGCAGCGCCATGCGCAAGGCCTTGTTGCCGCGGCTGTCGATGGAAACGCCGATGATGCGACCGGGGACCGAGCGCTTGTACGCGTCACGGGTGGCAAAAAAAGCCGCGTGCGGGCCGCCGAAGCCGAGTGGGACGCCGAAGCGCTGTGACGATCCGAGGGCGATGTCGGCACCCATCTCACCCGGCGAGCGGAGCAGCACCAGCGCCATCAGGTCGGCAGCGACAGCGACGATGCCGCCGCGCGACTTGACGGCGGCAATCGGGCCACTGAGGTCGCTGATTTCGCCACGGTCATCCGGATACTGGAACAGCGCGCCGAAGACCTCCTGTTGTGCCGCTACGATTGGCGAGCCGAAGACCAGATCGAAGCCGAAGAAGGTGGCACGCGTCTTGATCACGTCGATGGTCTGCGGGAAGCAGCCCGCGTCAACGAAGAACACGTTCGACTTCGACTTGCTTACCCGGCGCGCCATGGTCATCGCCTCGGCGGCGGCGGTGGCTTCGTCGAGCAGGGAGGCATTGGCCAGTTCCAGGCCCGTCAGGTCGATCACCATCTGCTGGTAGTTGAGCAGTGCCTCGAGGCGACCCTGGGCAATTTCCGCCTGGTAGGGTGTGTAGGCGGTGTACCAGCCGGGGTTCTCGAGCACGTTGCGCAGCACCACGGTGGGCGTCAGCGTGTCGGCGTAGCCCATGCCGATCATCGCGTGCTGGACGCGGTTGAGGT
>NZ_JAVTWB010000265.1:2037-4064 GCF_032229525.1 Accumulibacter sp.
GCGGCGGCATCGAGCAGCGCGTCCAGATCGGCGGCAGCGGCAGGCTTCATTCTGAACAGCCAGGCAGCGTAGGGGTCCTGATTGACAACTTCAGGTGCGTCGGCGGCCGCCTGGTTGACTTCGACGACGCTACCCGCCACCGGGGCGTAGACGTCGGAAGCCGCCTTGACCGATTCAACGACGGCTGCTTCCTGCTCGGCGGCCAACTCCTTGCCGACTTCCGGCAATTCGACGAAGACGAGGTCACCGAGCAGTTCCTGCGCATGGTCGGTGATGCCGACACTGATCGTGCCGTCGGCTGCGGTGCGCACCCATTCGTGATTCACGGTGTACTTCAGATCGGCGGGGATGTTCATGTCTTCTCCTGAGAATATAGGTGAGGTTAAGTGTGTAACTATCTGGTATCAAACAAGAACTGCGCCGTTTCTCACAAAACAAGGCTTGACGACTTTGGCGCCGCGAAACTTGTCGCGAATCGATACCTCGACCTCGTCACCGATCGCCACGGTGAGCGGCAGCCGGGCCAGGGCGATCGATTGCTGCATCGTCGGTGAGAAGCTGCCGCTGGTGATTTCACCGCTGCCCTTGCTGGTCAGGACCTGCTGGTGCGCACGCAGCACGCCGCGGTCAGCCAACACCAGGCCGAGAAACTGGTGCTGCTGCGGCCTGGCGACCAGGGCCGCCTTGCCGACGAAGTCGCGCGGCGAAACCAGGTCGACGGTCCACGCCAGGCCGGCGTCGAGCGGTGAGACCGTCTCGTCCATGTCCTGGCCATAGAGATTCATTCCCGCCTCGAGGCGCAGCGTGTCGCGGGCGCCAAGGCCACAGGGCTGCACGCCGGCCTCGGCGAGCGCCTTCCACAGGCCGCTGGCCTGGTCGGCAGGCAGCGTGATCTCGTAGCCGTCCTCACCGGTATAGCCCGTGCGGCCGATGAAATAGTCGTCCACCACGGCGGCGAAGAACGGTTTCAGTGATTCGCAGGCCGGCCGGGATGCGGGCAGCACCTGCCACACCCGCTGGCGGGCGTTCGGTCCCTGAACGGCAATCATCGCCAGCGCGTTGGCGCCCTCCCGGCGCGGTGTGATCGTCACGCTCATCTGCCATTCATCGAGGCGGGCAGCCATCCACACCAGATCCTTGTCGGCGGTGCTGGCGTTGATCACCACGCGGTAGTTGGCGTCGTCGAGGTAATAGACGATCAGGTCATCGATCACGCCGCCGCTTTCGTTGAGCATCGCGCTGTACAGGGCCTTGCCGGCGACCTTCAGCTTATCGACGTTGTTGGCCAGCAGGCGGCGCAGAAAAGCCGCCGCATCGAGGCCTGTGATGTCGACCGCGCACATGTGCGAAACGTCGAACATGCCGGCATCGCGGCGCACCGCGTGGTGCTCCTCGATCTGCGAACCGTAGTGCAGCGGCATCTCCCAGCCACCGAAATCGACCATTCTGGCGCCACTGCGGCGGTGGTCGTCGTTGAGGACTGTTTTCTGCATCTTATCAACTCCTTGGTAGCTTTTGTTGAAGCGGATTCCAGAAACGAAAAAGGGGCGAACTCGCATCGAGTTCACCCCCCTGTCCATGTACCTGAGAGATTTTCGGGCTGAATCAGTGCATCGCAGCCGCCGGCCCCATCGGTGGGCGCCACGCTGCAAGCGTGCGCCGCTCTCCAGAGTTCATTGCACGAACGGTCCTTTTGCCTGAGCGTTTCCGGGTGGATTGCGCCTTCGGCGGCGGCTCTGCCGCCCTCTCCCATTCGCGCCGCAACTATAGCGCGCCGCAAGCGTTGCTCGCAAGCGCATCGGGCACCAGCAGGAGTACGATGCCAAGAACGCAGAAACCATTCACCCGACCTGCACCGCCACGGAGGACAACATGGACATCCGCCCAATCCATCCCGAAGCCCCCACCGCCCCCTGCGCCCGCGCGATCCGCCAGACGATAACGCGATAACCACCGATGCCCACCACCGCCAAAATCACCCACCACGGCGCTGTCGACGGCGTCACCGGCTCCTGCCACCAGCTCAG
>NZ_JAVTWB010000266.1:0-24641 GCF_032229525.1 Accumulibacter sp.
GGATCAGTGGACCGTCGTTCGGCTCAGCTTGGCTGCGGTGCAGCGCACTTCAGGCGAATGGATTGAGGCGGGCAAGCATCCTGGCTCGCCTCTTGTGTTTGAATTTGTTGGCGAGGCGAGCGATCAACTCATGTCGTTGCGGACCGAGATCGCTGCCGAACGGGCTCGCCAGGAGCTTGACCTTCTCCATCTTGCCGGCATCACGCCTGAACCCAAGTTCCCGATAGATCGCAGCCAGGTGTCCGGCGGACAGCAGCACGGATTCCGTGGTGACGGCAGAGCAACTCAGCGAACGTAGAAAACAGGTCGCCGCGCCCAGGAGGTCGTCGCAATTGAGCATCGCGTCTCCGCGCAGGCTCCAGGCGCCGGCTTCGTAGGTGGGCGTCAGGCCTGCCTCGATGGCTTTGCTGAACAGTTCGTTCGCCTGTGTCCACTCGCCTAGCCTGAGAGCTGCCAGGGCCGCATGAAAGTGCTGTCGGCCCGGACCCGCTTCGGGCCCGACAGGCGTAAGCGTTATCGGTTGGTGCGACGAGCCGACGCGCTGGATGTCCAGTGCGCTACCCGGATCGGATGATGGCCGGTCTCCTCTGGCGCGCTGCCGCCTCGCCCGGTGCAGGGCAATGGCTCCGACAAGAGCCAGCAGCATCAGTGCTGCCGCGCCCCAGAGGAGCGGCGACGAGATCGCGTGTCGCCAGTTCTGGGGCGAGAACCACGAGGCCGGACGCCCGGCCGGGAATGTCGGCGCCAGTGAACGGACGGCGAGCGGTATCGATTGGCCTGCCATGCGCCAGACCATTGCTGCCGGTGGTGTGCCCGACAGCTCGAACGCCATGCACAGATCCAGGCTCGGCGCGCTAGTTTTCAGAAGTAGCGGGCCGTTGTCGACCTCGCGCGTCAGGGCGAACTCTCCGCCGGCATTGAGCTTGATGGTGACCTTGTTGACCTTGTCTCCGACAGGGCTTTGTGCCGAGAAGTACTTGCAGTTCGCCGATCTCACGCCGACGGCCACCAGTTCGGCGGCTGCCGGTACGCCGCTCGTTCCGGACAGCAATCGAATATCGGCCAGGCTGAGCGGGCCGAAGGAGCCGTCGCCCTCCACCTTGAGGGTGCCCTGTACCTCGAACAGCGTGCCATTCTTCGCGGGCATCCGGGGCACCCACTCGCCGCCGACAAACTCACTGATCGAGGGCGCGGTGGAGATGGTCGCGTTCTCGACATGCCAGACGTTTGCGGGCGTTTCTTGCGCCGCAGGCGTCTGGGTGGCAAGCAAAACAAGGAGCGACACGGTCGCGGCATCGCGAAAAACACGCCTGATTTTCGTTCTCATGGAGCCATCTGATCAATCTGGTGTCTTCGAAGGAAAGCCCATTGTCCATCACAGACGAAGGCGCGGCAATTGGAATCGGGTCGAAGCGCTTCCGTGACCCACGGTTCAAGAAGCGGTGCCGAATAGCCACAGGCAGCCCGCTTGATGTCGCGCAAGGACGCGTAGAGGGTGGTTTCTCGCGGTCAGGAGTCAATCGCGAAGCGGCCTTGAGCGCAGCTTCCGGTTGCCGGCAGCGCCCTCGACCGGCTGTTCGTCGAGCCCGAGTCGTTGTTGAGTCAAATCACAGCTTCCCGGGCGCCAATCCATTGGCGGATCCCATTTTGGGGCATAGCTGCAATTTGTCACAGAGCGCAGGAAAGGGTGTTTGACTTGCCTATTGTGCGCAGCACATACTTTTCGAGGTCCTTGACGAACCCACCTTTCATTCTCCTTTTCCTGCGCAGCCATGAACAAATACGAACCTACATACCGCGTCAAGCGCTCCCCGCGCGTTGCCTTGCAGTTGCTGGCCGCCACTGTTTTCGGCCTTGGCGTGCTTTCACCGGTGCTGGCCACGCCCGAAAAGGCGGCGCGGTTTTATGAAGATGCGCTGCGCAGGTTCGACCAGAATGACACTTCCGGAGCCGTCGTCCAGCTCAAGAACGCGCTGCAGGAAGACAAGGGAATGCTGGCCGCGCACTTGCTGCTGGGCAAGGCGCTACTCAAGGATGGCAATCTCAAAGGGGCGGAAGCGGCATTTGAAGAGGCGCTCAGGCAGGGGGTCAATCGTGCCGAGATCGTCCTGCCTCTGGGGCAAATCTACCTCACCCTGGGCCGGCCAGAGGTAGTGATCGAGCGGTTTACTGCTGCTGGACTGCCGCCGGCCTTGCAGGTCGAAGTGCTCACCCTGCGTGGCAATGCTTACCTGGAGATGGGCAATACGCGCCTGGCCAGCCAGAGCTTCGGCGAGGCACGCGCGATTGATCCGAAAGCCGCCGGCCCGGTGATCGCCGAGGCTTCGATCTTCCTGGCCAGTGGGCAGCTCGATCGGGCTGCGGAGAATGCAGCCAAGGCGATCGAACTGGCACCGAACGATGCCAACGCCTGGAGTGTTTCCGGATCGGTAAAGCACGCGGCGCTTGATCTGGCCGGGGCGCTGGTCGCCTACGACCGGGCGTTGAGCCTGGAGCCACGCCATGCCGAAGCTCGAGTGGCGCGCGCCGGCCTGCTGGTCGACCTCGGGCGCACCGCCGACGCGCAAGCCGATCTTGACTTCCTTGTCAAGTCGGCCCCTGGCGAACCGCGCGCCGCTTATCTGCGGGCGCTGCTCGCCGCGCAGAAGCGCGACAGTCGAGCTACTGCTGCGGCCCTCGCTGAGGTAATCAAGATCGTCGATGCCTTGCCAGCGCGCTGGTTGGCTCGCCGCGAACACTTGCTGATGGCCGGCGCCCTGGCGCATCACGCGCTCGGCAACCGGGAGAAGGCGAGCGAGTACCTCAACATCATCATCGCCAACAACAGCCGCCACCTGGCGGCGAAAAAACTACTGGCGGCGATCAGCGTCGAAACCAGGGATTACGCGCGCGCGCGGCCGTTGCTCGAAGAGCTGCACAAGGCCGCGCCTGACGACGTGCAGGTAATGTTCCTGCTCGGCTCGGTGCATATGGCTGAGCGGCGCTACCAGAGCGCCAGTGAGTTGCTCGAGAAGGCGGCGGCGAGTACCGGTTCGGTCGAGATGACCCGCGCACTTGCCTTCAGCCAACTCGAGCTCGGGCAGGATGAGCTTGGCCAGGCGAATCTCGAAAAGGCCGTTGCCGCCGACCCGGGTGATTTCAAGGCCGCCGCCTCGCTGTCAACGATCTACCTGCGCAGCGGCCAGGCGCAAAAAGCCATCCGCACCGCGGAGGCGCTGGTCAGAAGACATCCGGACAATCTTGCGGCGCTGAATTTTCTCGGCTCGGTCAAGGCTGCGGCGGGTGACAAGGTCGGCGCTCGCGCCACGTATACGGCGCTTCTGGCCAAGGATGCGACTTTCCGCCCGGCGGCGCTCAACCTGGTCAAGCTTGACGTCAGCGAAAATCGTTTCGACGATGCCCGTCGGCGACTGGATGCCATGCTCGCCAAGCACCACGACGATTCAGATGCGCTGTTGCAATATGGCCTGCTCGAACAGCGCGCAGGGCGCGCACCGGAGGCGATCCGCCATCTGAAAAAGGCCAGCGAAGTGCAACGCCGCGATCCTCGTGCCGGCCTGGCCTTGCTTGACGTATACCTCGGCCAAAAGCAGAACGAGCAGGCGCTGGTATGGGCCAAGGATCTCGCTGCCAGATACCCGGACGGCCTGGCCATCCGTCTGGCCATGGGGCGAGCACTGCTGGCAAATGGCGATGAATCGGGAGCGCGCAACGCCTTCGCTGGCGCTACGCGGCTTGCCGACTACGATCCCCGAATGCAGGTTGAGATTGCCCGCTGGCAACTGGCAGCGGGCAATCCGGATGGTGCGCTGTACAGCGCGGGAAAGGCCCTGCAGGGCCGGCCAGATGATTTGGCGGCGATGACACTCGTCGTCGAAATCGAAACCCGCCGTGGCGAGCCTGCGCGCGCTGATGCAGCGCTCAAGGCGCTCAACGCCAGGTATCCGAAGCGTCTGGAGACGGCGTTGGCTACGGGCTACGTGGCGATGGCCCGTGGCCAGTATCCGGCGGCGATGGCGGCCTACCGTACTGCCCTGGAGCGCGAGGAGAGCACCGCCAACGCGCTCAACCTGGTTCGCGCGCAGCTTGCTGCTGGCGAGGCGGGCAAGGCGGCTTCGTTTCTGCAAGGCTGGGTCAAGACGCGGCCGCTCGATCTGCTGGCGCTGAAGGCGCTCGCCGAAGCGCAGTTTCGCGCCGGCCAACTGGCGGCAGCGCGGCAGACTTACGCGCGGGTGATCGCGGAGGATACGGACGACGCAGTGGTGCTGAACAACTACGCCAACCTGCTGCAGCAATTGAAAGATCCCGTCGCCGCCAAGCACGCTGAGCGTGCGCTCCAGCTCGATCCGGAAAATCCCAGCTATCTCGACACGCTGGGCTGGATTCTGGTGCAGCAGGGGAAAGGGGAGGCCGGGTTGCGCTACCTGCGTGAGGCGCGCCTGCGCAGCCCGGGCAGCGGGGAAATTCGCTATCACCTCGCCTACGCGCTGGCGCGCGGCGGGCGCAAGGCCGAGGCGCGGGACGAATTGAGCGCAGCACTGACGGGCCCCGGTCGGGTGACCGGCAGCGAGGCCGTAAACCAGTTGAAGAAAGAACTGGGGCTCTGATCAGCGCTGCGTACTGTCGAATTTTTTTACACTTATTCGGGCTGTGAGCAAGCGGTTTTTCCGCAAGTTGCTGAAAGAAAAACACAAATATTTTCTGGCACCAATGTTGCTTACTGTTATTACGAGAACTTATTCGGGGGTTACCATGAACAGACAATTGAAAATTCTATGCGCGGCTGTGGCTCTGGCGATGGCGGGGCAGGTCTCGGCGGCGACTAGTTGGACGCTCACTGGAAACAGTCCCACAGCCGGTGTCACAACCACTGCTTACGCCAATACTGGTGGTACCGATTGGACCAATAACAAGGCGGATCTGCAGACCATCCAGGCTGCCACCTGGTTAGGTCAGACCAATGGGTATGGCGGCATCAAGAACGCTGACGCTTGTTCCATACCAGGAGCTGAATTGCATTGCGATGTCGACGAAGGTGTTTCTCCGGAACATGCGATTGATAACAACGAGCGCTACGACATGGCGCTACTCAGCTTCAGTTCATCAGTCGCGTTGAGCAAGATGACAATTAGCTGGTCGAGTATCGATTCCGACATGACCGTGCTGGCCTACACCGGCACTGGCAATCCGACAAGCAACGGCAACTTGACCGGCAACCGGTATGATCAACTGGTCAGCAAGGGGTGGACAGTGATCGGCCATTATAGTGATGTCGTTGTCGGTGCGCAGCAGGCGATAAATGCCGCTGCTGTCTCCTCGTCGTTCTGGCTGATCGGTGCTTTCAATCCGCTCGTTAATAGTAGCAGCGCGCCGAGTTGGTCTTTGGGCAACGATTACGTGAAGCTGGCATCGGTAATGGGGGATATTAAGACCCCCCCCGGCGGCGACATCAGCGTTCCGGAGCCGGGCTCGCTGGCGCTGTTCGGCCTGGCTCTCCTGGGCATGATGCAAGTGCGTCGCCGACAGCGGGGGTGACCACCGCACAGGCGTGAGTCTGCAACGGCACCTGGCGGGTGCCGTTTTTTTGTGCGTGCGGCTGCGGCCAGATGCTGGTGGCGGAGGAATCCTCTCCTGGACAGTTGGTGGCAGCAATCAAGGCCAGGCACGACGGAAGGAAGGCGGAACAGCCAGGGAGAAGCCTCCGGATGATCCGCCGTCAGGCAGCGGTGCCGTTTGGCAAGCGCAACGATTGCTCAAGCGGAACAAACGGCCGCTATAATGCTGCGCTTTATCGTTTCTTGTCCGAGGATCGTCATGCGCCTAGTCAAACTTCTCCCATCGGTGGTGGCGTTTGCGCTTGCCGCCCCCTTGGCCCTCACCGTGGCCGCTGCACCGATAGAAATCGACCTGTCGCATCGGCTTGACGAAGAGCGTGGCGAGCGGCTGGAGAAAGTGGTCGCTCGTTTCAATGCGCGACAGAAAGATTACCAGCTCAACGTCGTCCGCCGCGTCGAGGGCGATGCGCCGAAGACCCTCAACCTGGTGACGCGGGACGAGCAGGCCCAGTTCGTGGCCGCGAAGGAATCGTTCAAGCCCTTGTACCAGGTGATGCAGCAGGCCAAGCAGCCCTTCGACGGTCGCAAGCTGTCACCGGAACTGAAGGTCGGTCTTGACGACCGGAAGGGCAACCTTTTCGCGCTGCCGATCGCTTTGTCTACCCCCGTCCTGTACATCAACAAGGAGGCTTTCCGCAAGGCTGGCCTGGACCCGGAGAAGCCGCCGAAGACCTGGATCGAAGCGCAAAAAACAGCCGACAAGCTGTTCGACTCGGGCAGCAAGTGTCCCTACACCACCTCGTGGCCGGCCTGGGTGCATATCGACAATCTGAGCGCATGGAATGGCGCCGAGGTGTCGACCGCGAAGGGCAAGCTTGATTTCAACGGGCTGGTCCAGGTCAAGCACGTGGCGATGCTGATTACCTGGTCGAAGGCCAAGTTCTTCACTTACTTCGGCCGTCGCGACGAGGCCGACCGGCGTTTTGCCGCCGGTGAGTGCGGCATGCTGACCAGTTCGTCCGCTCTTTTCGGCACGCTGCACGAAAGCCGCAAGGTCGAAACCGGCGTTTCAGCGCTACCGTATCACGACGATGTGCCCGGCACGCCACAGCAGACCCTGGCTGACGGCGCATCGCTGTGGGTTGGTGCCGGCAAGAAGCCGGCCGAGTACAAGGGCGTGGCCCAGTTCGTCAGCTTTCTGATGGAACCCGATCTGCAGGTCGAGTTCACCGCTGTCGAGGGTTTCCTGCCGATGACGGCGGTGGCGCGCGCCGCGGCTGGCAGCCAGTTGTTGCGGGCAGATGTCGCGGGTCTGGAAGTGGCCTATGCGCAGTTGCAGGGCAAGGGCGCACTGCGCGAGTTGCGCGTGTCGCAGATCGAACCGGTGCGGATCATCGTCGAGGAAGAGCTGGAAGCGGCGTGGTCAGGCAGTAAGCCGGCCAAGGAGGCACTCGACAACGCCGTTGATCGCGGCAACGCGGTATTGCCGGCGGCGCTCAAGGCACAACTGTTGAAGTGATTCGTCCGCGGCTCGGCTGGTCCCTGCCGCGCGTTTTCGCGCACCGCTGTGGCGGCGCGCTGGCACCGGAGAACACGCTGGCCGGCTTGCGAATCGCCGCCCGGCTGGGCCGGAAAGCGGTCGAGTTCGACGTGATGCTGTCGGCAGACGGTTCGCCGTGGCTGATCCACGACGAAACGCTCGAGCGTACGACCGATGGCACTGGCCGGGTGAGCGAGACCAGCGACAGCGCACTGAGCGTGCTCGACGCCGGTGTCCGCCAGCACCCGGCGTTCGCCGGCGAACCGCTGCCGACCCTGGCGTCGGCCGCGCGTCTTTGCCGTCAGCTGGGACTGCTGGCCAACGTCGAAATCAAGCCGGCCGCAGGTCTCGAGGCCGCGACCGGTGCCGTCGTTGCCCGCTGTGTTCGCGAACTGTGGGCGGGCGCGGAGTTGCCGCTGCTCTCGTCGTTCTCGGAAGTGGCCCTGGCGGCGGCGCGTGAGGTGGCGCCTGAACTGCCTCTTGGCAGTCTTTTCGAGCATCCGCCCGAGGATTGGCTGGAGCGTGTCAATCGGGTCGCCGCGCTCAGCCTGCACTGTGATGCCGATTCTCTCGATGACCATCTGCTGCGCACCGCGCGTGCCAACGGCATTCCGGTGCTGTGCTACACGGTCAATGAGCCGCTGGCTGCCGCGGCACTCTTCCGGCGCGGGGTGATGGCCGTGTTCAGCGATCGCATCGACCGCGTCGGCGAGGACTAGCGTGGGCTCGTCAGGTTCCGCCAGGCCCGCTGCAACCGGCCCCGAGCGGCCCGAGCCGCGTCGAGCGCTGGCGGTTGATCGATGACCGAAGGCCGCTTCTGGCGGCGTTAGATGGGCGATCTGCCGGTCGCGTCGCCGGCTTTCACGTTAAAATCGCGTTCTTTGAATTGGCCCGAGCCGGGCATGGACGATCATGAAAAGCACGATGATGAGCAGCGCTGAAATCCGCGAGAAGTTCCTCAGGTTTTTCGAATCCAAGGGTCACCAGATCGTCGCCTCGAGCTCGCTGGTGCCGCATGCCGATCCGACACTGCTATTTACCAACGCCGGCATGAACCAGTTCAAGGATGTCTTTCTCGGCTTTGACAAGCGCCCCTACGTGCGCGCGACCACGTCGCAGAAATGCGTGCGCGCCGGCGGCAAGCACAATGACCTCGAGAACGTCGGCTATACCGCGCGCCACCATACCTTCTTCGAAATGCTCGGCAACTTCTCGTTTGGCGACTACTTCAAGCTCGATGCGATTCGCTACGCCTGGGAGTTGCTGGTCGACGTCTATGGCCTGCCCGCCGATCGACTGTGGGTCACCGTCTATGCCGAGGACGATGAAGCCTACGACATCTGGACCAGGGAGATCGGCGTGCCGGCCGAGCGGGTGATTCGCATTGGCGACAACAAGGGCACGCGCTACGCCTCCGACAACTTCTGGATGATGGGCGACACCGGCCCCTGCGGCCCGTGCTCGGAAATCTTCTACGATCACGGCGAAGCTATTCCCGGCGGGCCGCCAGGCTCGCCCGATGAAGAGGGCGACCGCTACATCGAGATCTGGAACAACGTCTTCATGCAGTTCAACCGCGACGAGGCCGGCGTCATGCACCCGCTGCCCAAGCCATCGGTCGACACCGGCATGGGCCTCGAGCGGACTGCTGCGGTGCTGCAGCACGTGCATAGCAATTATGAGATCGATCTCTTTGCCCGCCTGATCGCGGCTGCCGCTCGCGAAACCTCGTCTACCGACATGAACAGCCCGTCGCTGCGGGTGCTCGCCGACCACATCCGCGCTTGCTCATTCCTGTTGGCCGATGGCGTGATTCCCGGCAACGAGGGGCGCGGTTACGTTCTGCGACGGATCATCCGGCGCGCCATCCGACATGGCTACAAGCTCGGCGCGCGCGCCGCTTTCTTTCACCGCATGGTGCCCGACCTGGTGGCCGAGATGGGTGCTGCCTACCCCGAACTGGTCAGCAGTCAGGAGCGCGTGACCGAGGTGCTGCGCCAGGAAGAGGTGCGTTTCTTCGAGACCATCGAGCACGGCATGAGCATCCTCGAAGGTGAGCTCTCGGCATTGGCTGGCGCCGGGGTTTTCAACGGCACGACGGCCTTCAAGCTGCACGATACCTTTGGTTTTCCGCTCGACCTGACGGCCGATGTCTGCCGTGAACGGGGCGTCACGGTCGACGTCGCTGCGTTCGACGCGGCGATGGCGCAGCAGAAGGAGCAGGCGCGCGCCGCCGGCAAGTTCAGGATGGCCGCCGCACTCGACTATAGTGGCCCGGAGACTGGCTTCCACGGTTACGAGACGCTCGAATTCAGCGGCCAGGTGCTGGCACTGTACCGCGACGGCAGCGCGGCTGACGAACTCAGGGAAGGTGAACTCGGCGTTATCGTCCTTGACGAGACGCCGTTCTACGCCGAATCCGGTGGCCAGGTGGGCGACCGCGGTGTGCTGCAGGGCGCGCAGGGGATCTTCGCCGTCGAGGATACGCAGAAGGTCCAGGCGACGGTCTTTGGCCATCAGGGTGTGGTCAGGACTGGCGCGATCAAAGTTGGCGACAAGGTCGCCGCCCGGGTAGACGTGCTCGCCCGCGCCCGCACGGTGCGCAATCACTCGGCGACGCATCTGATGCACAAGGCGCTGCGTGAGGTGCTCGGTGCGCACGTGCAGCAGAAGGGTTCGCTGGTCGATGCCGAGAAGACCCGTTTCGACTTCGCGCACAACGCGCCGATGAGTGCCGACGAGATTCGTCGTGTCGAAGTCCTCGTCAATCAGGAGATTCTGGCCAACGTCGCGGCCGACGCGCAGATCATGGCGATCGAAGAGGCGCAGCGATCGGGAGCGATGATGCTCTTCGGCGAGAAATACGGCGAGCGGGTACGCGTGTTGACCATCGGCACCTCGAAGGAGCTCTGTGGGGGTGTTCACGTCACCCGCAGCGGCGATATCGGCCTGTTCAAGATCGTTTCCGAGACGGGCGTCGCGGCTGGTGTCAGGCGCCTCGAGGCGGTCACCGGCGACACGGCGCTGACGTTGGTGCAGCAGCAGCAGGCGATGCTGGTTGAAGCGGCGGCCGCTTTCAAGGCGCCGGTCGCCGAGGTGCCGGCGAAGCTGGCGCAGGTACTCGACAACGTCCGCTCGCTGGAAAGGGAGCTGGCTCGCCTGAAGGCGAAACTGGCGTCGGCGCAAGGCGACGATCTGCTCGGGCAGGCGGTCGAAGTCAAAGGCGCGCGGGTTCTCGCGGCGGTGATGGAAGGTGCCGATGTCGAGGGACTGCGTTCAGCCGTCGACAAGCTGCGCGACAAGCTGAAGAGCGCCGCGGTTGTCCTTGCCACGACCAGCGATGGCAAGGTGACCTTGATCGCTGGCGTCACCGCCGACCTGACCGGCAAGGTCAAGGCCGGCGAACTGGTCAATATGGTCGCTCGTCAGGTCGGCGGCAAGGGTGGCGGCCGCCCGGACATGGCGCAGGCCGGTGGCAACGAGCCGGAGAAACTGCCAGCAGCGCTGGCTTCGGTGCGGCAATGGGTCGAGCAGCATCTTTGACGGACTCGACGAAAGAAGCAGGCAGCGCGATGCAGCACTTCGCCAGTGACAACTACGCTGGCATTTGCCCGGAGGCCCTGGCCGCCCTGCTGGCGGCTAACGAAGGCCACGTCCGCTCGTACGGCGACGACGAGTGGACGCTGCGTGCCGCCGATCGCCTGCGCCAGGTGTTCGACACCGACTGCGACGTCTATTTCGTCTTCAATGGCACGGCGGCCAATTCGCTGGCCCTTGCAGCGCTCTGCCAGTCCTACCACAGCGTCATTTGCCACCAGCTGGCGCATGTCGAGACCGACGAATGCGGCGCGCCGCAGTTCTTCTCCAATGGTGCCCGGCTGCTGGCGGTCGCCGGTGAGCAGGGCAAGCTGACTCCGGCGGCGATCAGCGAGGTGGTGACCCGGCGTAGCGACATCCACTATCCGAAGCCGAAGGTGGTGACGCTGACCCAGGCCAGTGAAGTCGGCACGGTGTACCGGCCGCAGGAATTGCGGGCGATTAGCGAGACCGCGCGCGGACTCGGCCTGCGCGTGCATATGGACGGCGCTCGTTTTGCCAACGCAGTCGCCGGCCTCGGCGTCAGCCCGGCCGAATTGACCTGGCGAGCGGGCGTCGACGTGCTCTGTTTCGGGGGCACCAAGATGGGCTTGCCGGTTGGCGAAGCGGTGATCTTCTTCGACCGCCGACTGGCGGACGACTTCGCCTATCGCTGCAAGCAGGCGGGGCAACTCGCTTCGAAAATGCGCTTCCTTTCCGCGCCGTGGCTGGGAATTCTCGAGAACGATGCCTGGTTGCGGCACGCTGCGCACGCCAACGCGATGGCCCAGCGTCTGGCGAGCGGGTTGAGCGGGATTGCTGGCCTGCAGTTGCTGTTTCCGGTTGATGCCAACGGTGTTTTTGTGCAGCTGCCGAGTCGGGTCGAGCAGGGCCTGCGCGGGCGCGGCTGGCTTTTCTACACCTTCATCGGTGCCGGTGGCGCCCGCTTCATGTGCGGCTGGGATACGGCGGCGGAGACCGTCGATCGCTTGCTGGCAGATATTCGCCAGCTGTCGGGCGAGCAGTGATGAGTGCCTGGCAATTCTGCCCGTACTGCGCCGCCCGGCTGGAGGCCAGCGATGAAGGTGGTTTGCGGCGCCTGGCTTGCCACGCTGGCTGCGGCTTTGTGCATTGGGACAACCCGGCGCCGGTGCTGGCGGCGTTGGTCGAGTACCAGGGCAGTGTCGTGCTGGCGCGCAATCAAGCCTGGGCAGAGGGGGCTTTCGGTCTGATCACCGGCTTTCTCGAGCGCGGCGAAGACCCGGTTGCCGGAGTTACGCGCGAGGTCAAGGAAGAACTGGGCCTGGATGCGGTGGCGGCGACGCTGATCGGCGTCTATCCCTTCGCCCGCAAGCATGAGGTGATCATCGCGTACCATGTCGTCGGTCGCGGTGAAATCACGCTCAACGAAGAACTCGCCGAGTTCCGGCTGATCGCACCCGAAAAGCTCAAGGCCTGGGATTTCGGCACCGGCCTCGCGGTCAGCGATTGGCTGGCCGGACGCGCGCTGCCGTGTGCCGACCGGGTCGACGCCTTGCAGCCGCCAAACCAGCCCGGCCGGTCGATTCACCATCTCCCCGAATAGCCGCCCAGGGTGGCTTTTATAATCAAAGCCCCAGCCCTGGCCGGGGATTAGTAACCCGACTTAGCAGGATACAGATATGGCCAATCAACCCGTCCCCGATTTGGAGTTCTCGAAAAAATATGACGAAGCGCATGCCAAGTATTATTTCGACAAGCACGAAAACGAATTTTGGCGCAAGCTTTCGAACTGGCGCGATCACCAGATTGCCAGAAAAGCCCTGAAACTCGCCGGCAATCCAAAATCGGTTCTTGATGCGCCGTGCGGCACCGGCAGGTTCTGGGATCTCCTGGCAGAAGAGTGCGACCGCGTCATTCATGCCAGTGACTACAGCCAGAACATGATCGACGCTGGCCTCAAGTATCGCCCTGCCGAAATCAGCCGGCGCATCCAGTCTTCGTTCCAGGCGTCCGCTTTCAGCTTGCCGGTGCCTGATGATTTTGTCGAGTCGATCTTCTGCATTCGTTTCGTGCACCATCTGGCGAAATCGGAAGACCGAATGACCCTGCTCAAGGAATTCCATCGGGTCGCGTCGGATTCGGTAATCATTTCACTTTGGGTCGATGGCAACTACAAGTCCTGGACCAGGAACAGGCGCGAGCAGGTCAGAGATGTACATCAACACAAAAACCGGCTGGTCATCCCTGCCAAGCGTATCGAACAGGAGTTCAAGGACAGTGGTTTCAGGGTCGAGGCAAGCCTCGATTTCATGAAGTATTACCATATGTGGCGCACCTACGTGCTCAAGAAGATCTGACGGGCGTCCTCGGCTGTGCTCAAGGAATATATCAACGACGCCTGGTTACCCGTCCTTCGGCATAACCACCTCGACAATTTTGGGGCGCTATGGGAGCTGCATAAAGATGCGTGGTTCGAGCCGCCCAACTACAGGCGAGGCGGCTGGAGCGGTGTCATCAAGACCAGTATCTCTCTTCCTGATGGGCAGCAGGTCGGGGTGTTCATCAAGCGCCAGGAGAACCACTTTTTCCGCTCATGGCGCAACTTCTTCCGGCTCACGGCCACGTTCGAAAGAGAGTTCAGAAATCTGCTCAACTTCCGCAAACTTGGCGTGCCTACGCTGGAACCTATCTACTACTGCCAGAAGACCGTTGACGGAAAGTTGCGAGCGATCATCGTCACCAGGGAACTCGAATGCTACAAGCCTTTTGATGATGATTGCTACAACCCGATAAGCCAGCTCGGCAGGAGCAGGCGCCATCGATTGGTGACGACGGTTGCAAGAACACTGCGCGGCATGCACGAAGCACACCTGCAGCATAACTGCCTGTATCTAAAACACGTTTTTGTCAAAGAGGAACCCGACGGCGCGGTCGATGTTCGCCTCATCGATCTGGAAAAAGCCAAATGGAGGCCGTTCAAATCGATCATCACGACGCGGGATCTCTACTCGCTGTATCGGGGTGCCGAAGGATGGTCGAGGACTGATCGACTGAGGTTTTTTCTTGCCTACCGTAATGAACATCATCTCAGCGTTGAGTCGAAGAAACTCGCCCGCGCTATCGTCAAGCGATTGATGCACAAGAACAGAAGGGTCTGATACGCGGGCTTCTCAAGCGTCGGAGCGGATGGAACGGCTGGCCGCCAATCGTCATCGGGAGCGAGTTCGTCGGCGGTTGTATCGAGCTGTTCGATAGCCTGAAGGAAGGCGCCGCACCGCGCCAGCGCCGCGGTATGGCGTTGGCCAGCCACGACGCGTCGTCACCAGCGATCAGTACGCGGTTCTGCCCACTTGGTGTCATCCACGTTGAGACCACCTTGAAAGCGTGTCAGCAGGTACCAGCGTGGCCGACCGGTTTGGCGGCGCGGCGCAGGAGTCAGTCGCTGCTGTCGTTCAACCAGCGCAGTGCGGTGCTCAGGCTGGTGTTCAAGGTCTGACGATCGAAGCCGCCGGGTAGCCTGTTCAGCACGCTGTCACAGCAGGCCGCATCGTCGTTGTCGAAACATTCGAGCAGCGCCAGCAGCGTTCCCAGCAGGCCATCGTGTTGGCGGAGGGCGCTGCCGACCTCACGCTCGACGGCGATCTGGTCAAGGATATCTTCAATCGACAGACCAAGGGCAGAGGGCATCATCGACAGGATGCCGGTGAGAAAACCCAGATCAGCCAGTTTGCGATCTCCGGGCTTGCCGATCACGGTCAGCAGTTCCATCATCCGACCGCGCAACGCAGCGACCTGCAGCAACGGTGAGCGGATGGGGTCGGCGGTGTCATTGCCGGGTGCCAGCAGAAGCAGCGACAGCCAGCGCTGTAAGCGACGTCGCCCGAGCACGGTGATGGCGTAGCGCAGCGAGGTGATCGGCTGCGCGAGGCGGTTGCCGAGGTTGCCTACCGTATTGACGATACGCAGCAGGTTGAGTGTCAGCGCCGGCTCATGCTTGAATGCATCCTCGATCACCTCCGTGTCTACGTCACGCCCGACCAGGTTGCACAAGCGAAACAGGGCCGCGTGCGAGGCCGAGAGGTGGCGGCCGCTGACGAGTTCGGCCTGCGCGAAATAGCGGCCCTGGAACAGCTCGAAGCCCAGCTTTCGACAGCGTTCCATCTGCCCCTGGCTGGCGACACCCTGCGCCACCAGCTTGAGCGGGAGCTGTCGCAAGGACCCCGCCAGCTCCTGGAGGCGTCTCTGCTCAGCGTCCAGCACGTGGATTTTGATGAAGGTGACGAGTGGCAGCAACGGCCGGCTACGGTCGTCGATGCCCTGGTAGTCGGTCAGCGCCAGCGAATAGCCACGGTCGACCAGGTTTCGGCAACGGCTCAGCGTTGCCGTGTCGGGTACGCCGTCGAGCAGCAATTCGATCACCACGCCTTGCGGCGGCAGCAGATCGATCTCGTCCTGCTGGAGAAAGTCGGCAGTGATACCGATGAAGGCGAGCGTCTTGCCCAGGGCGCCGTGCATGCCGAGATCGGCATAGGCGGCGCACAGCGCGCCGGCTGCCTCCTGGTGGTGGCCGGCCTCGTTACCACTGCTCTCGTCAGCGCTGCGGAAGGAGAGCTGGTAGCCGGCAAGCTCCTGTTTGAGGTTCAGGATCGGTTGGCGAAAAAGGAAAGCATTCTGGAGAAACTGATCAGTCATAAAGGATGCCTTGGTGCTCCGCGCTGCGACGGTTGATGAGATCAGAAGGGCAGCGTCAGCCCCGGTCGTGCCGCGTTGAGGACGCGCCGGAAATCCGCCTGGATGCGCTGCAGAGCCTCGCTGCTGTCGGCCTCGAATCTTAGCACCACCACCGGTGTGGTGTTCGACGGGCGCGCCAGACCGAAGCCATCGGCGTACTCGACGCGCAAGCCATCGATGGTGATGATTTCGCGCGCGCCCTCGAAACGGGCGTTGCCTCGCAGTTCGTCGATCAGCGCGAAGGGCTCGCCTTCCTGCATGCCGATGTTCAGCTCGGGCGTCGAACTGCTGTCGGGCAGCGCTTCCAGCACGGCATTGGCGTCGGCGGCGCGGGACAGGATCTCGAGCAAGCGGACGCCGGCGTAGAGACCGTCGTCGAAACCGAACCAGCGTTCCTTGAAGAACACGTGGCCGCTCATTTCACCGGCCAGCGGCGCGCCGGTTTCCTTCAGTTTGGCCTTGACCAGCGCGTGCCCGGTCTTCCACATCAGCGGCTCGCCGCCATGTTGACGGATCCACGGCGCCAGCAGGCGGGTGCACTTGACGTCATAGATGATCTGTTGGCCCGGGCAGCGGCTCAGCACGTCGGCGGCGAAGAGCATCAGCTGGCGGTCCGGATAGATGATCTGACCGTCTTTGGTGACCACGCCGAGGCGGTCGCCATCGCCGTCGAAAGCAAGACCGAGTTCGGCATCGCTGTCGCGCAGGGCGCGGATCACATCCTGCAGGTTCTCGGGCTTCGACGGGTCCGGATGGTGATTGGGGAAGTTGCCGTCGACTTCGCAGAACAGCTCGACCAACTCGCAGCCGAGCGCCCGGAAAAGCTCGGGAGCGATGCCGCCGGCGACGCCGTTGCCGCAATCGATGACGATCTTCATCGGCCGCGCCAGGTGGACGTCGCCGGCGATGCGCGCGAGATAGGCGGGCCGAACGTCGGCGCTGCTGGCCTGGCCGGCGCCGTGGCGCAGCTGGTCGGCGTCGACGCGTTGGCGGATGCCCTGGATCGTCTCGCCGGCCAGTGTCTCGCCGCCGATGACCATCTTTAGGCCGTTGTAGTCCGGCGGATTGTGGCTGCCGGTGACGGCCACGCAACTGTGACAGCCCAATTCGTGTGCGGCGAAGTAGACCACCGGCGTTGGCACGCAGCCGACGTCGATGGTGTCGATGCCGGCCAGACGGATACCTTCCATCAGCGCCGCCGACAGCTCGGGTCCCGACAGCCGTCCATCACGGCCGACGGCAATGGCGCGCTGACCGCGCTCGGCGGCCAGCGAACCGAGGCCATGGCCGATACGGCGGACGATGTCGGTGGTCAGTGTCTTGCCGACGATGCCGCGAATGTCATAGGCCTTGAAGATTTCGGCGGGGAGGGTGGTGTTCATTTCAAACCTCGTTCTGAAAGTAATGGAGGATGCGCTGCGCCAGCCAGTCGAGTCGCCCTGGCGGGCTGCCGGCGACGAAGCCGACGTGTCCGCCCTGGCGCGGGAATTCGAGCTGTACGCAGGCGGCTGCCTGGCTGATGGCCGGCAGCGCGTGCTCTGGCAGGAAGGGATCGTTGCGTGCGTTGAGGACCCACGTTGGCAGTCGGATGCCAGCCAGCCAGGGCTTGCTCGAGGCGCGCCGCCAGTAGTCGTCGGCATCGGCGAAGCCATGCAGTGGCGCGGTGACCAGGTCATCGAAGGCGTGCAGGGTGCTTGCCGCCAGCATGCGCCGGCTGTCGAACAGGCCTGGATAGAGGCGCAGTTTCTCGCTTGCCTTGCGCTTCAGCGTGTGCAGGAAATGCCGGGTATAGACGCGGTTGAAGCCGCGCGCGAGATGGTGGCCGGAGACGCTCAGGTCGAGCGGCGCGCTAACCGCCGCCGCCGCTCGCAGGCAAGTTGCGGCGTCAGCCTCGCGTTCGCCCAGCCATTTGAGCAGCGCGTTGCCGCCCAGGGAGATGCCGACCGCATAGCAGCTACGTCCCGGGACAAGGCCCTGCAGGCGCCGCAGGATCCAGTCGATTTCCTCACTGTCTCCGGAATGGTAAGCACGTGGCAGGCGGTTGATCTCGCCCGAACAGCCGCGAAAATGCACTACCACCCCGCTCCAGCCGATGCTCGAGCAGGCACGCATCAGGCTGATCGCGTAGTGACTGGCGGAACTGCCTTCGAGACCGTGGAAAAGGATCAGCAGGGGTGGGCTGACAGGCGGGCCGCCCGGCGCTGGCGGCGGATCGCTCCAGTCCAGATCGATGAAGTCGCCGTCCGCCGTCTCCCAGCGTTCGCGGCGGTAGGGCAGGGGGTCGGGCTTGATCAGCAGCGGGTAGATGGTCTGCGCGTGGCCACCGGGTAACCACGCTGGGGCACGGTAGCCGGTCAATGCAGGGTCCGCTGTGTCTTTCCGTCGCGCTCGCCCTCTGTCCTCCTGTCGGCCAGGTCATGATCGGCGGCGGTCGAGGAGTGATGCGCGAGCAGCCGCCAGCCACTGGCGCCACGCTGAAAGACGTTGGTGGCCAGCAGCGGGCCGTGCGCTTGTGGCTGATCGCCGATGTACAGCGTCTCGACGACGTTGTGTACCGCCAGCAGCATGCTGTTCCAGCGCAAGCCGCGTGACAGGCGCACCTGCAGGCGCTGGTTGTTGGCAAAGATGCTGCGCCAGCTCTCGCGGATCGCCGTCGTGCCGATCAGTCGCTGGCCGGTCGGGTGGATGCAAATGATCTCCTCGTCATCGGCCCAGACGCTCATCAGGGCGACCAGGTCGGCGCGCGCGATCGCTTCGTAAAAAGTGCTCTCGACATCCTCCGGGCTGGCGAAAACGGTGATCATGCGGCAGCCCTGGCCAGGCAGGCGTCGAGTACGCGCTGTGGGTGAAGCTGATTCAGACAGTCGAGATGGCCGAGCGGACATTCGCGCTTGAAGCAGGGGCTGCATTCGAGATTAAGGCTGATGATCGTCGCTTGCGCCGACAGGGGCGGCGTGAAACCGGGCGATGAGGAGCCGTAGACGGCGACCAGGGGTCGGCCGAGGGCAGCGGCGACGTGCATCAGGCCGGAATCGTTGCAGACGACAAACGATGCCGCGCCCAGCAGGTCGATGGCCTGGCTCAGCGAGGTGCTGCCGCAGAAGTTGCGCGGTGGTGGTGCCGTTTGCACCTGGCTGACGATCTGCTCGGCGATTTCACGGTCTTTTGCCGAGCCCACCAGCCACACCGCGTAGCCGCGCTGTGTCAGTGCATCGGCCAGCGTCGCGAAATGCCGTGCCGGCCAGCGCTTGGCCGGGCCATATTCGGCACCGGGGCAGAAGATCGCCAGCTTTTCGGGGCGATCGACGCCGAGTGCCGCCAGGGTCGCTGCGCGCTGCTCGCCGCTGCAAGTCAGGCGTGGCAGGGGCAGCGGTCGCGGTAGCGGCGTACCGGGTGCTTCGGCGAGCTGTGCGAAGCGTTCGGCCATTTGTGGCAGCAGCGCCTTGTCGAGGGTGTGTCGGCGGTTGATCAGGCCATAGCGCTTCTCGCCAACGAAAGCGATGCGTTCGGGAATGTTGGCAAAGAAGGGCACCAGTGCCGACTTGATTGAATTGGGCAGCACGTAAACGCGCTGGTAGTCGTCCCGTGCCAGTTGGCGGGCGAGGCGGTGACGCGATCTCAGCGACAGTTCGCCATGCGCGAAAGGGCTGTCAATGATGCGTGAGATTTCCGCCATGCGCTCGAGCACGGGTGCCACCCAGCGTGGGGCGAGAGCATCGAGTTGCAGGCCGGGCGTACGTTCGTGCAGTCGCATGAACAGAGGTTGCGCCAGAACCGTGTCGCCGATCCAGGACGGGGCGACGATCAGTGCCTTCATGATCGGCTGTTCAGCCGGCTACCCGGAGCGGGCGGCCGTCGACAATCAGTGGTGCCCTTTCGGCAGTCCGCCCTTGAGCACGTAGTGGGCGCTGCAGTACGGGCACACCGCCTCCCCAGTGTGTGCGATCTCGAGAAACACGCGCGGATGCCTCGCCCACAGCGGTGAATCCTTCGTCGGGCAGTGCAGCGGCAGATCCTTGGCGGTGATCTCGATGGGCTTCTGCTGGGCGGTTTGAGACATGGTGGCAACCTTGCAAACGGGGGTTTAGACGTAGGTCAGCCAGTCTTCATGCGCCGGCACCCGGCCGTTCACGCAGTCGAAGAACAGGCTCTGGAGTCTGGTGGTGATCGGGCCACGGTGGCCGGCGCCGATCTGGCGGTTGTCGAGTTCACGAATCGGCGTGACCTCCGCCGCCGTGCCGGTAAAGAATGCCTCGTCGGCACAATAGACTTCGTCGCGCGTGATCCGCTTTTCGATCACCGCGAGGCCAAGTTCATCGGCGAAGGTGAGAACAGAGGCGCGCGTGATGCCCTCCAGGCAGGAGGTCAGGTCAGGCGTGTACAGTTTGCCGTGCTTGACGATGAAGATATTCTCGCCGGCGCCCTCGGCGACGTAACCGTCGACGTCAAGGAGCAGGGCTTCGTCATAGCCGTCATGCGCCACTTCCTGGTGCGCGAGGATCGAGTTGGTGTAGGTGCCGACCGACTTCGAGCGGCACATGTTGATATTGACGTGATGACGGGTGAAGGAGGAGGTCTTGACGCGGATGCCTTTCTCCATTCCTTCGGCGCCGAGGTAGGCGCCCCAGGGCCAGGCGGCGATGGCGACATGCGTGCTCACTGCGGTGGCGGCAATGCCCATCGCTTCCGAACCGTAGAAGACGATCGGCCGGATGTAGCATGACTCGAGCTGGTTGGCTCGTACCACTTCCTTCTGTGCTTCGAGCAGTGTTTCCTTGTCGTAAGGCATTTTCATCTGGAAGATGTACGCCGAGTTGAACAGGCGGTCGGTATGCTCCTCAAGACGGAAGATGGCGGTCCCTTTTTCGGCCTTGTAAGCGCGGATTCCCTCGAAGACACCCATGCCGTAGTGCAGGGTATGCGTCAGCACATGGGTCGTTGCTTGGCGCCACGGCACCAGCTTGCCATCGTGCCAGATGAATCCGTCGCGATCCGCCATGGACATTGTCTTCTCTCTCTTTGCCGGAAATCCAGAAGCGGAAATTCTAGCCGATTTCGCCCCCCGGTTGGCGGTAAAATGGCACGTTTGTCCCACCCGCAAGGCTTCTCGAATGGTCTGGAAACCCAACGTCACCGTCGCCTCCGTACTTGAACGCGAAGGCCGCTTCTTGCTCGTCGAAGAGGAAACCGAGTACGGCATCTGTTACAACCAGCCGGCTGGCCATCTCGAATGCGGTGAGTCGCTGATCGATGCGGTGATCCGCGAAACGCTCGAGGAAACGGCGTACACGGTGAATCCACAATACCTGGTCGGCGTCTATAACTGCCGCAACGAGGCCAGGGACGTGACCTACCTGCGCTTCGCCTTCGGCGGCGAAATCAGTGCCCACGACCTCGAGCGCCAACTTGACACCGGCATTCTGGCGGCGCACTGGCTGACCGTCGACGAGATTCGGGCGTTACAGACGCAGCATCGCAGTCCGCTGGTCATGCGTTGCATCGAGGACTGGCAGGCGGGCAGGCGTTATCCGCTGGAACTGCTGACCCATTGTCGATGAGGTGGCGGCTGTCGCTGCTGCTGGCCTGCACGGCGCCAGTCGCGGCCGCCGAGGCGATCAAGGTCTGTTACAACTATGGCTGCCAGGCACAGGCCGAGGTGATCTATTCGGATGAGCAACTGGCCCAGGTGCGGGCTCTGCTGGGCAGCGCGCAGACTGCGGCCGACGAGCGCCAGAAACTGTCGCTGGTGATCGGCTGGCTGCTCGGCTGGGCCGGGCAGCAGACTCCGATCTCGGCCGACCGTGGTGGCAATTGGGCCGACGATGGGGTCTACGGGCGGATGGACTGCATCGACCACTCGACCACCACCACCCGCTTGCTGCGTTTGCTGGAAACTCGTGGCTGGCTGCGCTTTCACCGCGTTCTGGAGCCGGAGTATCGGGTGCGCTATCTGTTCCAGGTGCACTATTCGGCGCAGATCGAGGAAGTCGTGCCGGCGGGACAGGCGTCCGGTGAGCTCGCCGAACCGGCGCGCTATGTCGTCGATACCTGGTTTCGCGACAATGGCCGGCCGGCGGTAGTGATGACGCTGCAGCGTTGGCTCGCGGGCGACGACGAAAACGGCGAAGGCAAGGAAGAGGCGGCCGCCGCAGCAGCGGGCGAGTCCGTGTCGGATTCGCATGGTGAACGCTAGAAGATGAGCGCTGGAGAAGGCAAGAAAATGAACGAGGCAAAGACAGTGGTCGTCGGCTTGTCCGGCGGCGTCGATTCGGCGGTGGCGGCTCTTTTGCTCAAGGAGCAGGGCTGGCGTGTGCTTGGCCTGTTCATGAAGAACTGGGAAGACGACGACAGCGACGAGTATTGTTCGTCGCGGCAGGATCTGCTCGATGTGGTCAGCGTGGCCGACACCATCGGCATCGAGGTTGAAGTGGTGAATTTCGCCGCCGAATACAAGGAGCGCGTCTTCGCGCACTTTCTGAAAGAGTACCAGGCTGGCCGCACACCGAACCCCGACGTGTTGTGCAACTCGGAGATCAAGTTCAGCGCGTTTCTCGAGCACGCGCTGAGCATCGGCGCCGACTGCATTGCCACCGGTCACTACGCCGGCGTGCGCGAATTTGCCGGCGCATTCCAGCTGCTCAAGGCCGAGGACGGCAGCAAGGACCAGAGCTATTTCCTGCATCGCCTCAATCAGCAACAGTTGTCGAAGACGCTGTTTCCGCTGGCCGGGCTGTACAAGCGCGAAGTCCGCAAGATGGCCGAAGGGGCTGGCCTGCATGTCGCGCTCAAGAAGGATTCAACCGGCATTTGCTTCATCGGCGAGCGGCCGTTCAAGGACTTCCTGATGCGCTATCTGCCAGCGAAGAAGGGCGAGATTCGTTGCCTCGACGATGACCGGCTGCTCGGCGAACACGATGGCGTCGCCTACCACACCATCGGTCAGCGCAAGGGATTGCACATCGGCGGGGTGAAGGGCGGCAAGAGCGGCGACAGCGGTGACCACGATGCCTGGTTCGTGGCCCGCAAGGATCTCGTCGGCAACATCCTTTACGTGGTGCAGGGACACGCCCATCCGGCGCTACTGGCCGAAGATCTGGCCGCCGAAGATCTGTCCTGGGTTGCTGGCCAGGCACCGCACACGCACTGGGTGTACACCGCCAAGACCCGCTACCGGCAGGCCGACGCCCCGTGCGAGGTCGAGCGGGTAGACACGGAGTCGTGCCTGGTCCGCTTCGCCGAGCCGCAATGGGCGGTGACCCCCGGACAGTCGGTGGTCCTCTACGAAAGCCGGGTGTGCCTCGGCGGCGGCGTCATCGCGTGAACTACGCGCCGGTCGTCGCCGGCATTCCGGGCGCGATGCCGCTCCGGAGGCCCCGGACCCGTCGGCCGAACCGGTTCTCGCACCGTTGATCCGGGGCTGACGACGATGCTGCCGTATCGGCGAAATATCGCCCTGCTCGCCGCAGCACAGGCTCTCTTGCTGACCAACGGCGTAATGCTGGTGGCGATCAACGGTCTGCTCGGCCTGCAACTGGCCGCTGACAAGCGACTGGCGACGTTGCCGATCACTACCTACGTCATCGGTGCGGCGCTGGCGGCCTTGCCGGCTGCCATGTTCATGAAGCGCCATGGCCGTCGCTCGGGCTTCATGCTGGGCTCGGCGTTCGGCATCGGTGGCGCGCTGTTGTCGGCGATCGCGGTGTACACCGGCAGTTTCTGGCTGCTTTGCCTGGGCACCGTTGGTGCCGGAATCTACAACGCCTTTGGCCAGCAGTACCGGTTCGCGGCCGTCGACGCCGCGCCTGCTGATTGGACAAGCAAGGCGATTTCGCTGACCCTGGCCGGCGGCATCGCTGGCGGGGTGATCGGCCCGCAGCTTGGCACGCTGACCCGCGAGCTGCTGGAACCCACCTATCTGGCCAGCTACGGCGCCCTGATGGCCTTTGCGGCGCTGGCCATGCTGGTCGCCAGCCGGCTCGACATCCCGGCGCTACCGTCTCATGAGCAGCAGGCCGCCGGTCGCCCGTTCGGCGAAATCGCCCGCCAGCCGGAGTTTGTCGTCGCGCTGTTGGCGGCGGTCTGCGGCTACGCGGCGATGAATCTGCTGATGACGGCGACGCCATTGGCGATGGATATCTGCGGCCTGCCTTTCGCCGATACCGCCTTGGTCCTGCAATGGCACGTGATCGGCATGTTCGCGCCGTCGTTCTTCACCGGCGATCTGATCAAACGCTTCGGCGTATTGGTGGTTCTGCTGGTCGGCGCCGCGCTGCTGCTGGTTTGCGTCGGCATCGCGCTGTCCGGCGTCAGCCTGATGCATTTCTGGTGGGCGCTGTTCCTGCTCGGCGTCGGCTGGAATTTCCTCTTCGTCGGCGGTACCACGCTGTTGACCGAAATCTGCCGCCCCGAGGAGAAGGCGAAAGTGCAGGGCGGCAACGATTTCATCGTCCTCGGGACGCAGGCGATCACCTCGTTTGCCGCCGGCCTGCTGGTCACCGACGGCGGCTGGGCAACGCTGAATACCCTGGCGCTGCCGATCGTCGCCGTGACGGCGCTGGCTACTTTTCGGCTTTCGGTTGCTCGTCGCCGGAGTCAGTAGCGCAGGACGGGCCGCCGCAGCGCCCGCTGGCAACGCGAATGCGCTGGAGGCTCTGCTGCTGTCCCCTTCGTCCAGACAGAGATTTCGCTGCGCACCGGTGTTGCGTCGGACAGCCAATGACAACTCTCCCGGCTGCGGACAGTGAAGATCTGTCGGAAATTTTTACACTCTTGGCCGTCTGAAGTCTCGATATTTACGTAGTGATCAGATTTAATACGCTTATTATTGTATGGCGTGAATCTTGCACGTAAAGTCGAGGCGCGACCGTGCAAAGCAAATGACCGGTTAGGCCGAGCCAAGCGGCCTAACCACTTGATTCCTTGTCGCGCAGGCCTTGCGCGCAGGCCTTGCGCGCAGGGCTTCCTGATCGCCTTTGCTTCGCCAGTCTTGGCAGAACCGTCGGCGACACCCCCTACGCGGCAAGAAGTGCAGTCAGATTGACCAACACTTGGGAGGTGAGCGATGAACGCTCTTCGCTTTTTCCTGGCCATCGTCATTATGGCCTTCTACCCGTCGTGGCTCTGGGCCGGACAGATCGTGGTCTTCGGCGACAGTCTTTCCGACGTCGGTAACGTTTACACTGGCAGCTCCGGGGCGACCCCCGCGCCCCCCGCGCCCCCCCACGTTGCCCAGCCCGATCCGCCTTCGCCGCCTTATT
>NZ_JAVTWB010000267.1:0-24555 GCF_032229525.1 Accumulibacter sp.
ACACCACCGGCCGGCTGACCAGCGAAATGGTGATCAAGACCGTGCAGATGGAGATCCCGATCCTGGTCTCGCGCTCGGGCTTCACGGCCTGGGGCGTGGACCTCGCCCGCCGCGCCGGGCTGACGCTGATCGGACGCGCCAAGGGCCAGCGCTTCATCGTTCTGGCGGGTGGCGAACGCCTGCTCTACGACCTCGATCTCGCAAATCTAACCAGCAGCGATAGCCGCGGATGATGAATACGAGAACGAGAGCTCGGGCACCGGTGGTCCGCGTGGCTATCCAGCCCACGGCATGGCGCCTGCCCGCCATTCGGTGGTCGAACACCAGGCACGATGCGACCCGCACTCGAGCAAGACCGCAGGGATTCGGGCGGCAGTAAACGCCACCAGACCACGGCCGTTGCCCAAATCGATCCGGCTGGCTGGTCCCGCTGCCGGCCCCACCTTTCCCCGCGCTGGTCCCTCGCAGCGTCGCTGCCGTCTCTGTCTGCGCCCTCCCCGGCAGGCCCGCCCCTCTCCCGCACAACCGTCTACGACCTTGACCCGTTAAACGCGCCAGCGCCAGGCGGCCCCTCGCGGGGCTGGTACGAAAGGGGAAGGACTGTCGAAAAAATTGACAGCCTCGCCTAAATGGACATTGCCAGATATTCCCAAGCCATTGAATCAATACGACCGAAGATTACTGGCTCGATTCGTGCTTTCCGATAATCGCCGTTGGCGAAGCTGCAAGCGCCGAGGGTTGCTGCATCCACTAATTCAAACGCGGTCAAGAACCACAGGGGCTACTATGAAACGTTCATTATGCGTTCTCGCCATGACAGCAGCGCTACTCGTCGCCGCGCCGCTCGCTCACGCCACGATCATCACCTACCACACCGCTCTCAGCGGAGTGAATGAGAGCCCCCCAAATGCATCGCTGGGAGTTGGAAGTGCAATTGTCACCATTGATGACGCGCTGAATACCATGCGCGTAGAGGCGACGTTTTCTGGCCTGACAGGAACCGTGACCGCCGCGCACATCCACTGCTGCACGTCAGCTCCTTTCACCGGGACAGCCGGGGTGGCGACGCCCGTGCCAACTTTCCCCGGTTTTCCGTCTGGGGTAACGGGCGGCACCTACGATGCCACTTTCGACCTGACCATGGCCACTTCGTGGAACCCCGCTTTCGTCACGGCTCATGGGGGAACAACAGCAACAGCAGAAGCGGCCTTGTTAGCCGGCCTGTCGACTGGTGAAGCGTATCTCAACATCCATACAACGACGTTTGGCGGCGGCGAGATTCGCGGTTTCCTTGCGGTTCCGGAGCCCGTCAGCCTGGCCCTCGTCGGTCTTGCGCTGACCGGACTCGGATTCAGCCGCCGCCAGACGCAGTAGGCTTGACAGCCCCGACGAAGACCCCGCCTCGACGAGGTTTTCTTTTTGCCAAGCTCGAAAGAGCGGCAAGCGGCGGGACCCTGATCGCAGCCGCCCTGAGCCAATCGCAACGATCCGGAAAGACGTCGAAATGCCTCCTTTCCTGAAGTGGCTTGGAATCGGCGCGGCCGTACTCGCCGCGCTGCTGTGGAGCGCCGGCCAGGCGGGCCTGCTCTCGGGCACGCCACTGGGCGACCTGGGGGTACGCGACGGGAAGCTCGGGCGCCCATCCGAGACGCGGAACAGCGTCAGCAGCCAGGCCCGGCTGTGGCCGGGCCATCCCCAGCGCGAGTACGCCGAGATCGCACCACTAGCGCTGCGCGGCGACGGAGCGGCCACTATCGCCAGGCTCAAGACGCTGATGCAGACCGAGCCGGGCGCCACCATCATCGAGAGCCGCGCCGACTACCTCTACGTGCAGTACACGTCGCGCCTGCTGAAGTTCGTTGACGACGTCGAATTCTGGTTCGACCCGGCAGATGGCGTGATTCAGGTGCGATCGTCATCGCGCATCGGGCGAAGCGATTTCGGCGTCAATCGCCGGCGCGTGGAAGCGCTTCGTGAGCGACTCGCGGGCTTGTGACAGAACACACAAGGTGGTGCCAGCCAGTCATCGGCGTCACCAAAGCAAGCAACTGACCGGGCACCCCGCCACGCTTCCACGCCCGATAGCTGCTGACCCTGACCTTCAGCACGTCACACATTTTGGTCAGGGGAAATGTCTCCCTCTGCTCGGCAAGCCAGACGCACTGCACAGAACATCCCTTGCGCAGTACGCCGTCGCTTTTTTTTTTCGGATTTCATTCTCCCGTTTGAGTCGGAGATTCTCGGCACGCAGTATCGATAAGTCCATTTCCTCTGGCGTTACCGCCCTGCCGCCAGCGCCGTTCAGCTTTCCTTCTCCTGCCGCCTTGACCCGGTTGCGCACGGTCTGATCGCTCAGCTTGAGTTCCCTGCCGACCGCACCGACACTTTGCCCGCCCTTGATCCGATGGACCGCCAGCTCCTTGAACTCGACCGTGCAGGCCGGTTTCGCTATCGTCATTCCTCACCTTCCACAACTGACGTCAATTCCAGGTCACCCTTGGCAGACGAAATTTCAGGGGAAGCTCAAAGCGCCAGGGCGGGCTGAAGGTCCAGCGGCGGATCGCCGCCACCTGCGATTCCTCCGGCGGTATATTCTTGGGTCATCTGCAAGATTGATGGGATTGCCCTGCATCCTCGGCTTCTCCCGCGCTCCAACAAGGTGCACAATGCGAACTTGCAGGAAAATCGCACAACCGTACTCCTTGCCACCACTGCGCCGCTGAGAGAATGGACCCTGAGCCGATCGACCCCGAGCTGATATACGCCAAGACCGAGTCCGGCGAAAAGGCCATGCTACAGAGGACTCTGGTCGTCCAGAGAAACCTCCGGATGGTACTCATTCTGGTCGACGGAAACGCTACCGTGGCCCAGTTGTGCAGCAAGACGGGCAATGCAGAGCTGACCCAGAACGCCCTGGTCGAACTCGAGAACGAGGGCTTCATCGAGCGGCGGGCCGACGAGGACTCGGTGTGGACTCGCCGCATCCTGCTGGCCCAGCGGCTCAAGGCAAGCACGATGCAGCAGCCGGTGTCCGAGTTCTCCACCTTTGGCGACAAAGAGGAAGCAGCGCCAGCCCGCCCGGCGCCACCCATTGGCGAAGCACCGCTGAGCCTCCCCGTCCAGCCCAACCGGGAAAGCACCACCCCGCCCGTGGAGCCCTCACCCGCTTCACTTTCGCTGGACTCCTCTACACCAGCTCCGCCGCCGGCCCAGCCGGACTCCCGCACGGTATTCCAGGCCAGAGAAGAGACCGAGCCAGCGCAACTTGCCCCACCATTCATCACCCAATCTCTTCTTGCTCGCCTGAAAGCGATGTTGGGGCGCACCACCGCGCACGACCAAGCGGACCTCGAACCGCTACAGGATCTCGAACCGATCCGGGATCTCGAACCGATACGACGTGGCGACCAGCGTTTTCATCTGGCCTGGCCGATGGCCGTCATGCTGGGC
Organism: Accumulibacter sp.; assembly: GCF_032229525.1. Taxonomy (GTDB): domain Bacteria; phylum Pseudomonadota; class Gammaproteobacteria; order Burkholderiales; family Rhodocyclaceae; genus Accumulibacter. The sequence goes on from NZ_JAVTWB010000267.1 coordinate 3,451, forward strand.
GTGCTAGCGCTGGGCGTTGTCGTCGTGCTGGTCGCGCTGCTCTTCCCGTACGCGCGTTATTTGCCCGCAGTGGAAGCCGCATTAGCGGAGAGGAGCGGACAGAGCGCCACGGTGCAAGAGATGCGCGTTACCTTCTACCCCAAGCCCGGCCTGTTGCTCGGCGACGTACGCCTGAAAGACGGCGCTAACGGGAACGAAACGCGCATCGCTGAACTACGCCTCCGGCCGGTCGTCTCTAGTCTGCTCTCGTCGACGGTTCTCTTCCACGCAATAGAGTTGAGCGACATCAGCTTGTCGGCGCAGACCATCGCCAGCCTGTCGCGAATGCTCGAGTCTGCAAGTCGTGACGCCGCCGGCGCCAGCATGCCGCAGGTCGCTATCGCCAACGCCGACGTCACCTTCGCCGGTCTCGGTCTGGACGATTTGAGCGGTGTGGTCGAACTGTCCCCGGACGGGCTCTTGCAGTCCGTCTCGCTGCAGTCGCAGGACCGCAGCCTGCAGTTCGATGCCAAACCGATCGCCAACCGGGTGGCGGTCACGCTTGAAGGCCTTGCCTGGCGCCCGTCGCCGAGTTCGCTGTATCGCCTGGACTCCTTCAGCCTGAAAGGCGAGGTCGACGGCCCTGTCTTTGTCATCGACAGCTTCGAGGCGCGACTCTTCGATGGCGCCGTACGCGGTGCCGCCATCTTGCGCGCGGGCGCGCCGTTGGCAATGGCTGGCGAGCTTGTTTTCGAGCGGATCACTGCGAAACGATTCGGCGAGGCGCTAGGGATCGGCGGGCAGTTCGAAGGTGATACCACCGGCAAGCTGAAATTTTCGGCAAACTCGCAAACGTGGGCCGACATGCTTCTCGCGGTCCGCGCCGACGGAGATTTCACGATCAGTCGGGGCAGCCTTGGCGGCATCGACCTTCCCGAGGCGGTGCGCAGAGTTTCCGTCACCCCTGCCACGCTGGGCGGTGCCACCCGCTTTGAGGAACTGTCTGGCACGATCAAAGTGACGCCCGAAGGTTTCCAATTCTCCCGACTCGTGCTGAATGCCGGCTTGATGCTGTCCACCGGTCAGATCGACGTAAGTCGTGACCTGCAATTGCGAGGCCGGATGGATGTCCAGATGCGTGGTCGGGCCGATCATTCGGCGATGCCAATCATGATCACCGGCTCACTCAAGACCCCTCAGCTGCAAACCCGGTAGACGCTCCCAAGGCACCAACCGGCAGCGGAAAGTTACCCAACCGCGCGCAGCAGCTGAAAGCGGTACACGGCTGATTGGTAGGCCGACCTTGCCGGCCTACCAATCAGCGAACGCAATCCGTTAGAGGACAGCTGCGATGGCGTCAGCCACGTAGTCGATGTTGCGCGTGTTCAGCGCCGCCAGACAGATCCGACCGGTGCTCACCGCGTAGATGCCGAACTCGTCACGCATGCGGTCGACCTGCGCCACGTCCAGGCCGGTGTAGGAGAACATGCCGCGCTGCCTGGTGACGAAAGAAAAATCCGTGCTCACTCCCCTGCCCTGCAGCTTGTCGACCAGGCTCACGCGCATGGCCAGGATTCGCTGCCGCATCTCGGCGAGTTCGGCCTCCCACATCTGGCGCAGCTCGGCGCTGGCCAGCACCGCCGCGACAATTGCCCCGCCATGGGTCGGCGGGTTCGAGTAGTTGGCGCGGACCAACCGCTTGATCTGTGACATCACGCGAGCGGTTTCATCGCGGTTGGCGGTCACCACCGACAGGGCGCCGACACGCTCGCCATAAAGTGAGAACGACTTGGAAAACGAGCTGGCGACGAAGAACTGCAGGCCCGATGCAGAAAACAACTGCAGCACCTGCGCGTCTTCCTTGATCCCGTCGGCGAAGCCCTGGTACGCCATGTCGAGGAAGGCCACCAGACCGCGGGCACGGATCGTCTCGACCACTTCGCGCCACTGCGCTTCGTTCAGATCGGCACCGGTCGGGTTATGGCAACAGGCGTGCAGGACAACGATCGAACCCGCCGGCAAGGCGTTCAATCCGCTCGACATCGCGGCGAAATCGACGCCACGGCTGAGCGCGTCGTAGTAGGGATAAGAGTCCACCTCGAAACCGGCATATTCGAAGATGGCGCGGTGGTTCTCCCAGCTCGGGTCGCTGATAAAAACCTTCGCCTCGGGCAGCAGTCGGCGCAGGTAATCGGCACCCACCTTCAATGCGCCGGTGCCACCGAGAGCTTCGATGGTGGCTACCTGGCCAGCTTCGAGCAGGGCCGAATCGGCGCCAAACAGCAGCTTCTGGACAATCTGGTTGTAAGCAGCAAGACCATCGATCGGTTGGTAGCCGCGCGGCGGCATCGCTTCGAGACGCGCCTTCTCGGCCGCCTTGACGGCCGCCAGCAGCGGTATCTTGCCGTTATCGTCGAAATACACGCCAACGCCGAGGTTGACCTTGGTCGAACGGGTGTCGGCGTTGAATGATTCGGTGAGGCCGAGAATCGGGTCGCGGGGAGCCATTTCAACGGCGGCGAAGAGCGAGGCGGTCATCGATGTTTCCTAGGTTGGGCAGTTGCTGGGGTACGTCACGTCCACGCCGGCACGCGGCTGCGGCTCAGGGTTGGCGTGGTCTGTCGGGGAAAAACGAACCATCGGGTGAAAAGTTGCCTTGCAGACAGATCGATCGAGCGTTGCGCACGGCGCCGGCCGATCCTGAAACAACGTAAAATTCTAGCATGACAGCCGTCGTCCATTCGCCTGAAAAAAAACACCCCGTTGTCACCTTCGAGGGCAGCCCCTTCCGCCTCCATCAGCCCTTCCTGCCGGCCGGCGACCAGCCGGCGGCGATCGAGCAATTGCTCGAAGGACTGACCGACGGCCTGTCGTTCCAGACCCTGCTCGGCGTCACCGGCTCGGGCAAAACCTACACCATGGCCAACGTCATCGCCCGCAGTGGCCGCCCGGCCCTGGTCCTGGCACCGAACAAGACGCTGGCAGCGCAACTCTATGCCGAGTTCCGCGAGTTCTTTCCCGACAACGCCGTCGAGTATTTCGTCTCCTACTACGATTACTACCAGCCGGAGGCCTATGTGCCGGCGCGCGACCTGTTCATCGAGAAGGACTCGTCGATCAACGAGCACATCGAGCAAATGCGTCTGTCGGCAACCAAGAGCCTGATCGAACGCCGCGATTGCGTAATCGTCGCCACCGTCTCGTGTATCTACGGCATCGGCGACCGTGACGAATACCGCAAGATGATCCTGACCATGCGCGTCGGCGATCGCATCGATCAACGCGAAATCATCAAGCGCCTGGTCGCGATGCAGTACGAGCGCAACGAGACCGACTTCCACCGCGGCGTATTTCGCGTTCGCGGCGACATCATCGACGTTTTCCCGGCCGAGCACGCCGAGCAGGCGATCCGCATCTCGCTGTTCGACGACGAGATCGACGGCCTGCAGCTCTTCGACCCGCTGACCGGCCACCTGCAAGGCCGCCTGAAGCGCTTCACCGTCTTTCCCTCGTCGCACTACGTGACGCCGCGGGAGACGGTCCTGCGGGCGATCGAGGCGATCAAGCGCGAACTGACCGAACGCACTGCTTTTTTCCACGCCGAAGGTCGTCTGGTCGAAGCGCAGCGCATCGAGCAGCGCACGCGTTTCGATCTCGAAATGCTCGACCAGCTCGGCTTCTGCAAGGGCATCGAAAACTATTCGCGGCATCTCTCGGGGCGCCAACCCGGCGAGCCGCCACCGACGCTGATCGACTACCTGCCGGCCGACGCGCTGATGTTCATCGACGAATCGCACGTCTCGATTCCGCAAGTCGGCGGCATGTACAAGGGCGACCGCTCACGCAAGGAGAACCTGGTCAACTACGGCTTCCGCCTCACCTCGGCGCTCGACAACCGGCCGCTCAAGTTCGAGGAGTACGAGACCCTGCTGCGGCAAACCGTCTTTGTCTCGGCGACACCTGCCGAGTACGAACGGATCCACCAGGGTCAGGTGGTCGAGCAGCTTGTTCGCCCGACCGGCCTGGTCGATCCGGTGCTGATCATCCGCCCGGCCTCGACACAGGTCGACGACCTGCTGTCGGAGATCGGCCTGCGCGTGGCGCGTGGCGAGCGTGTCCTGGTAACCACGCTGACCAAGCGCATGGCCGAGGATCTGACCGAATACCTCGGCGAGCACGACGTACGCGTGCGCTATCTGCACTCGGACATCGACACTGTCGAGCGGGTTGAAATTATTCGCGACCTGCGCCTCGGCAAGTTCGACGTGGTGGTGGGGATCAACCTGCTGCGCGAAGGACTCGACATTCCGGAAGTCTCGCTGGTCGCAATTCTCGACGCCGACAAGGAAGGCTTCCTGCGCTCGGAGCGCTCGCTGATCCAGACCATCGGCCGCGCCGCCCGGCACATCAATGGCACCGCCATTCTCTACGCCGACAAGGTCACCGGCTCGATGAGCCGCGCCATCGCCGAAACCGAAAGGCGACGGCTCAAGCAGATCGCCTTCAATGAAGAACACGGCATCGTCCCGAAGGGCGTCAGCAAGCGCATCACCGACATCATCGACGGCGTCTACGACATCGACGACGCACGGCGCGAACTGAAGGCCACCCAGCAACAAGCCAACTACGAAGCAATGAGCGAGAAGCAACTGGCACGAGAAATCAAACGCCTCGAAAAGGACATGCTCGAGCACGCCAGGAACCTCGAGTTCGAGAAAGCGGCTGCCGCACGCGACGAGCTGTTCCGCATACGCAAACAGGTGTTCGGCATCAGTGGCTCGGCGCCGAACATCGCGCCCTCATAGCGCGCTCGATGATGGTGAAGGCAAGAGCTCCGGCGTAAGCCACTTCGCCGGACAGGCTGCCCGGCCTCGCCGACCTCTGCGTTCACCATCACCGCGCTTTCAGGCAGCGCTGCCGAGCAGGGCAATCGCATCAATGCCAACGTCGCGCCCCCATGGAAAAGTCTTTTACGGTCAGTTGGTTGCGAAGATGGGCTGTTCACAGCCCCCCCCCTTATTTGTGCAGTTTTCTTAGTTTTCTGTTCTTTTCGGAGTTTTCCATGCGCGCAGAAAGCAAGTGCCGGCTGATCAATGCTATTGTGCTTTGCGATACAATCAGTCGTTCTTTGTCGGCGGGGTGGGCGAGTTAACATGATTCCAGTTTCGGTCGCGGACAGGATTTTCGGCAGCAATTCTTTTGTCGCTTGGCGGACCAAAGTCAATGAACTCGTCATCAAGCTCGGCACGCTCACAAACGCCGACAATCTCGAGAATTCTGCCGCCCAACCAACCCTGCGCTGCTACAAATTCCGTAAGGGCGATACCGGGGACTTCAGCTTTATGGAAGCCAAAGCGAAAGCAGGCCTCGCTTTGTTCGCTTCATCGTTTGCCGTTCATCTTTTATGGCATCGTTGAGCTTAAACCTCGATCCAAGCAATGCAGAGAACGATAGCAAACAACCCCTGTGCGTTGATCTAGATGGCACCTTAATCCACTCTGACATGCTACATGAGACCGTTCTTGGCCTCGTCAAAGTTGATCCCCTTGCGGCTTTACGCCTTCCCTGCTGGCTGCTTCGCGGCAAGGCCAAGCTCAAGCAGCGAATTGCCGTGCGCGCCGAGTTCGATCCTGCATCTTTGCCCTACAACCTTGCTTTCGTTGACTGGCTGCGCCAACAACACAGCCAAGGCCGTCGATTGATCCTCTGTACCGCCTCTGACAATTCGGTTGCTGCACCCATTGCCGCCCATTTGGGGGTTTTCGATGAAGTGATGGCCAGTGATGGCGTGCTCAATCTCGCCGGTGCAAACAAGGCCAAAGCCTTGGTCGAGCGTTTTGGTGAGCGTGGTTTTGATTACGCAGGCAATTCCGCAACGGACCTCGTGGTCTGGGGGCATGCGCGGCGGGCGATTGTCGTCAATGCATCCGGCCAACTACAAAGCGCTGCCGAAGCCTGTGCAGAGGTGGAGCAGGTCTTCGAGGGATCTAAATCCGGCTTCGTCGTTTGGTGCAAGCTGCTGCGTGTTCATCAGTGGCTTAAGAACGCCTTGCTGTTCGTGCCGCTGTTGGCGGCACATCGCGTGGCCGATGGCGAAGCGTGGCTGACGCTGCTTCTGGCTTTCATCGCCTTCAGCCTCTGCGCATCCTCCGTCTATATCGCCAATGACCTGCTCGACCTGGATAGCGACCGTCAGCATCCGCGCAAAAGCAAGCGCCCGTTTGCGGCCGGTGCGGTACCCGTGTGGCAAGGAGTCTTGCTGGCGCCGATACTGCTGCTGGCGAGTCTGCTCGTTTCTGCCCAGGTCGGCTCAGCCTTTTTGGCTTGGCTGGTTGCCTATTTCGCGGTGACCTGTCTGTATTCGCTCAAACTCAAGCAACTTGTCCTGGTCGACTGCCTGACCCTGGCCATGTTGTATACCTTGCGCATCGTCGCCGGCGCTGCGGCAATGGGCATGGCCCTGTCGTTCTGGTTGCTGGCCTTTTCCGTATTTCTTTTCTTGTCCCTGGCTTTCGTCAAACGCTTTGCGGAGTTGCAGGTACAGTTGTTGCACGGCAAACATAAGGCGCATGGCCGGGGCTATTTGACCGCTGACGCTCCTCTGGTACAGATGCTGGGGGTGGCAGCCGGATTTTCGTCCGTTCTGGTGCTGGCGCTGTACCTCAACAGCGAAGACGTCTTGCGCTTGTATCGGAATCCGCATTGGGTCTGGGCCAATGTGCCGGTCATGCTGTTCTGGATCAGCTGGGTGTGGCTACGCGCGCACCGTGGGGAAATGCATGACGACCCCCTGATCTTCGCGGTCAAGAACAAGGCCAGCTTGTTGGCAGGCGTGCTGTTCGCGCTGTTCCTCGCCATCGGAACGGTTGCCTGGCCATGGTAGCGGTTTCGTCCTGGGGGCGCCTGGGCGCTCTTCAGCATTCCATCGTGCCACTTACTGACAGAACCCGGCTGCCAGCAGCTATCCCTGAAAAGTTTGGCTTGGCTTATGGTAATGGCCGCAGCTATGGCGATGTCTGCCTAAACCCCGGCGGCGTGCTATGGGCAACCAGGGGGCTCGACCACTTTATCGCCTTCGATGATGAAACCGGCGTGCTTGAGTGCGAAGCGGGTCTCCTGCTGAGCGATATCCAGCAAACGCTGGTTCCGCGTGGCTGGATGCTGCCGGTCACGCCGGGTACGCAACTGATTACGCTCGGTGGCGCCATCGCCAATGATGTTCATGGTAAAAATCATCACGTCATGGGTTCGTTTGGCGATCACGTGCTCGCTTTGCGACTGTTGCGCACCGATGGTGAAGTGATCGATTGCGGGCCAACGAACGATGCGGACTGGTTTGCGGCAACGGTCGGCGGCATGGGGCTGACCGGCGTGATATCCCAAGCCCAGATTCAATTGCGGCGGGTCGCGGGCCCGTGGCTGGAAGCCGAGAATCTCCCATATGCGAACCTCGACGCCTTCTTTGAGCTGGCCGATGAGTCCGAAGCAGAATGGGAGCATACCGTCGCGTGGATCGATTGCATTTCGCACGGCGGCGGGCGCGGCATTTTCATGCGCGGCAATCATGTCGATGCCGATGATGGCCCTCAGCCGAAACCAGGAAGAAAAACGGTACCACTGGTACCGCCAATTTCTCTGGTCAATCGTCTGACCTTGCGACCGTTCAACTTTGCCTACTACCACATGCAGGCACTCAAACGGGGGAATCTACGGGTTCATTACGAACCGTTCTTCTACCCCTTGGACAATCTTCTGGAGTGGAACCGTATCTACGGCCCACGCGGGTTCTACCAATATCAGTGCGTGGTACCACGTGCGGTCGGGCAGGAAGCGGTTGGGGCGATGCTCAACGAGATCGCGCGCTCGGGAGATGGCTCGTTTCTGGCCGTGCTCAAAACCTTCGGCAACCGCCAGTCAATCGGGATGATGAGCTTCCCGCAGCCAGGTGTCACCTTGGCACTGGACTTTCCCAACCATGGGGAACGCACGCATGTGCTGTTTGCCCGCCTGGACGCAGCCGTGCGCGAAGCCGGCGGGCGTCTCTACCCGGCCAAGGATGCACGTATGCCGAGCGAACTGTATAAATCCGGCTATCCGCGACTCAATGAATTTTTGCAATATCGTGACCCCGGCATTAGTTCCGCAATGTCGCGCCGCTTGATTGAAAGTTGAATTGTGCTGAAAAAAATAGTCATCGTGGGGGCCACATCGGCTATCGCCGAGCATTGTGCCCGATTGTGGATTCAGGAGTCACCAATAGAGCTGATCCTGGTCGGGCGTGATCAGGCAAAGTCCGAACGGCTGGCGCAGGATTTGCGGGTTCGTAGTCCGCAATCGAAAATTGCCATACAGTTTACTGATTTTATCGACCCCTTGCGCATAAAGGACTGGGCAGATGCTGTCAATGCCGAGGGTGTGCCGGACATCGTGCTGATTGCGCATGGATCATTGCCCGATCAAATGATTTGCCAGAAAGACTTGAGGGCATGTGAGGCAGCGCTCGCAGTCAACGGCGTTTCACCGGTGCTTTTTGCAGAGGCCTTCGCCGGGCCAATGCAGCTGGCGGACCGCGGAACTTTGGCCATAATCGGTTCGGTAGCCGGGGATCGCGGTCGCAAATCAAACTATGTCTATGGCGCTGCCAAGGGTTTGGTAACGCGTTATGCCCAAGGGTTGCAGCACCGGCTTGCCGCAACGAACGTAAAGGTCGTTCTGATCAAGCCGGGCCCGACAGATACGCCGATGACGGCGCATTTGAAGGCGCAGGGTGCAAAGTTGGCGGATGTTGGTGATGTCGCGCAGAGGGTTGTCGATGGTGTCGCACAAGGCAAGCCGGTCATTTACGCGCCCGGCAAGTGGGCTTTGATCATGATGATCGTTCGGCATTTGCCGAGGTTTGTCTTCAACAAGATGGATATTTAAGTTGTCTGAGGAAATCAGAAACGACAGAGTCTTTGTGGTTTTTTTCTTCGGTGCACTGATTTTTTGGGGCTTGGCCATTGCCGGGGCGTTTCGTGCCTATTCGCCGGTGCCGTTCTGGGACATGTGGGACGGCTATCTCGGGTTTTTCGTCAAAATTGGCTCTGGCGACTGGTCTGCCTGGTGGGCTCAGCATAACGAACACCGGATTGTTCTCGCCCGCCTGCTGTTCTCGATTGATCTCGCATGGTTTGATGGGGCTGGCTGGTTCCTGCTCGTGGTCAACTATCTTCTGCTCGGGTTGGTTTGCCTTGTATTCTGGCTTGCGCTGAAAGAAGATTGCCCTAGACCCTACCGTTTTGTCGGTCTGTTCCTTGTAATTTGGCTTAGCTCGTGGTCCCAGGAGAATAACCTGACGTGGGGCTTTCAGAGCCAGTTCATCCTGGCCCAACTGTTGCCGCTCTCTGCGTTCTTCCTGCTGCACAAGGCGGTAGACCAGGGTGAGCACGGACATAATAGTTTTGTCGCAGCGTGTTTTTTTGGCGTGCTGTCGTTGGGGAGTATGGCCAACGGAGTTTTGGCATTGCCATTGATGACCGCGTACGCAGGCATTACTCGACTTGGTTGGAGGCGGGTGGCGATTTTGGCCGTGTTGTCCGGCTTGGGTTTGGTGGCATATTTCTACAATTACCAAACCCCCGCAGGGTACGGCTCGTTGCTCATCACTACCTTGAAAACCAATCCCTTCGGATTGGTGCGTTACGTACTGCTCTATATCGGCGGTCCATTTTTCCACGTTATCGACGGTGGGGCTGGTGCACTCATGGTCGCGCAGGCTGCCGGAGCCTTCTTGGTGGTTTGTTCCGCCTATCTTTCATGGCAGTCGCTACGAAAGATCCGTCAATCGTCACTGCCATTGGCACTACTAGTGTTCATTCTCTACGTTGGTGGAACAGCGCTGGGGACAGCAGGCGGCAGGTTGTTCCTTGGCTTGGATCAAGCACTATCTAGCCGCTACATGACCCCGGCCCTCATGGCGTGGGCAGCACTTTTCGTGCTCCTCGCGCCAAAAGTTGTGCGTTTGGTCGATCCACATCGATGGAAACTCTGGGCACCCATGCTGCTGTCTGGTTTTGCCTTGTTGCCTCTACAGCTTAAGGCCCTGCAACCTCAAACCTCTGTCTTGTTTGAACGAAGCGTAGCTGCACTTGCCCTTGAACTGGGCATAAAGGATCAGGCACAGATAGGGCAGGTTTTTCCATCGGCCGAGTGGGCTTTGTCTTTGGCAAAAATTCCTTCCGCGAAAAATATCTCCATCTTTGGCAATCCATTGGTCAAGGACGTCCGCGAACAGATCGGCGAACATCTGCCAAAGTTGCCTTCCTCAGGACGCGTTTGCCAAGGCCATGTCGATGGTATCGAGCGGGTCGACGGGGACAGTCAATATGTGCGCATAAATGGCTGGTTCTTCGATCCGAAAAAGAAAGCCGTACCCCGGTCCCTTTGGATAGTGGATGGCGATGGTGCAATCGTTGGCTACGCATTGCTCGGGCAACCCAGACCTGATGTGGTTGCTGCAGTAAGTTCTGTTGCGGTTAACGCCGGTTTCAAGGGCTATTTCCTGACAAATGGTGAAGGCATTCCAGCCAAACTCTTCGATCCGGAGTCGAAATGCACATTGCCCATCCCTCTTCCAGTAAGTTCTTCTCGTGCATTGAGCAGTGTGAAACCGGAACATGTGACGTAGCTTCCGGCAGTGGCTTGCAAGGTAATCAGTGCACCGGGAGCAATCCCAGCCTTTACGTCTGGGATGGGCTGGCAGTCCTGGGGAGTCCCATCCAATTCGATACGGATACTGGCGCTATAGCATGGCGACTGAAACGAGATGATCGTCTGCTGTACCGCTCCGCTCCAGGCCTTCCGCACGCGGATGACATGGCATGAACCGGGGGAAAGTCGTTAACATTCACGGTGCCATGCCAACAGCTTGTAAACTGCGCTGGAATCAGGTCTACTCTCGTCTTTTTGGGCGACCGAAATGACTTTGAGCAACGGAGCGACGCTGATGAACTGCTTGAGCGACCTTGACGACCCGCGCAAGCCGAGCAACGGGACGCTGCATGACTTTCTGGAGATGCTGATGGTTGCCGTTGCGGTGGTACTGTCGGATTGCGACATGGTCGAATACATCGCGCTCTGGGGCCGGGCGAAGGAGACGTGGTTACGCAAATTTCTCGTGCTCACCAACGGCATCCCCTCGGAAGAGACCTTTCTCCGAGTTTTTCGAGTCCGCGACCCGAAGCAATTCGAAAGTGCCTTTCGGCGCTGGGTGTGCTGCATTGTCGGCGCCTTGCGCGGCACCATTGCCGTCGATGGCAAGACGGTGCGCGGGTCGGGCAGTGCTGGCGAGACCACCATCCACATGCTCAGCGCCTTCGCCACGGACTCGGGTGGCGACTACCGGCTGGCGGACAAAGGCAATCAACCGACGCTGCTGCAGGCCATCGAGACGGCGTTCATCGACCAGCACCAAGCCGAAGGCGTCGATCGTCAACGCGAGGTCCAACAGGGTCATGGTCAGCTGGTTGGGCAGATCGCCTCGGTCCTGCCTGCGCAAGGGATCGTGAATCCCGCTGATTGGTCCGAGAGCAAGACCATCGGCCGTATCGACTCTCTGCGCCAGGTGGCTGACAAACAGTCGGACCTCGGGCGGCGTTACACCATCAGCTCGCGCGCTTTGACTGCTGAACAACGGGCGGTAGCCGCGCGCGCGCACTGGGGCGTGGAAAACCGGCTTCATTCGATCCTCGACGTCAGCTTCGGTGAGGATGGCAGCACCCTCCGCAAGAACAACGCGCCGCAGAACCTCTCGCTCCTGAAGAAGATCGTGCTCAGCATCATCCGCCTGGATATGACCCACAAGGCCAGAGCCACCTTACCTCTGAAGCGCAAAGCACCTCCTTGGAATTACGATCTCCGTGAACATGCACGGACTGTCAAAGAGATGGCATCCGAGTGCAGGAGCCCTGTGTCGATCGACCCCTGTGCAATCTATTCGACGATGTCTATTTAATGTTTTTCAATATGAAAACTCTTCCGTTAAAAGCGAACGCATGGGCCTTATCCTTGTTCTTCTTTTTGCTCCTTTTATCGAGGCGTGGAGCACAACTATTCTCGCCTCAGGTTTGGGACGAAGATGGTGTTAGTGTCACACCGGGAGGGAATGTTGGAAATATTCCATCCTTCCTTAACGAAGGATGGCTGTCGCTTATAGACCCGGTGAATGGCTATTTGATATTGGTGCCAAAATTGATTACCGGCATCTCGTTGTCGTTAACTTTTTATGAATATCCACTTCTTTCAACTGCCATATCATTTGCTTTTATTATAATAATTGGATTGGCTGTAGCATTCTCGCCAACACACCTCTCGGGAAAGTATTTTTGTGCAATTGCGATCTTCTTTATCCCTTCTGATCCTGAAGTGTTCGGATTGCCGTTGTACACGTTTTGGTGGGCATCGCTCTTGCTGTTTTTGCTTGTCCTTTGGGATGAAAACTCAGAACACTCAGCCTTGCGGATAATTTTTCTGCTTTTAGGCGGGTTGTCGTCCCCAATAATTTTTCTGGCTCTTCCGGCTTTTTATTTTCGTCTATTATTATTTTGGCGAAAAAGAATAGAATGGACAATCGCCATCTCCGGAACAGCGATTGCTTTTGTTCAGCTTTATTATGTCCTGAGCGCCTCTGCTGGAAGCCCTCCCTCACTTGACGCCATTGCTTTAGGAGTAATACCAACTTTCTTCGGCGGCGCCTTGGCCTTCAATTTCACGGCTAATAAATATATATTGTGGATTTGCGGTTTTTTTCTCTTATCGCTTTTTCTCACTGCATTATTGAACAACAAACGTAACATATTTTTTTGGCTTTTATTTTATCTCTTATTGGGTTCTGTTGCCTTGTCTATAGCGCGAGTTGACCCGTCAATTCTCCATCCGCGCTTCGCAGGGCCGCGCTACTTCTATTTTCCTTTTGTTTTGATATATTGGTTTCTGATACAGATTGTATTTATTAAGCGTTCGATATTTCTTGGCAGCTTGTCGACTGCTGTCGTAGTTTTGATGGCACTTAATTCTTTACCCGCATGGTCGAGAAGTCATGATGATTTAAAATGGAAGGCTCATGTCGAGAGCTGTCAATTATTCGAGCATTATAGATTGCCTATTCAATTTGACGGAAACAAGTCATCCGCCTGGTCATTGGATATGAATGGTGCCTTGTGTAAATCACTTCTAACCGCTGATATTTTCTATAGGAGCAGGACGGGTCGAGACCATCCTTCCTACCCGTTCGTCATTAATACGGTTCACCCCGATTCACTAGATTGCTCTGACAATGCGGTCAGCTTGAGGCGGTCATCAATCACAGGCGCCGATTATCAAAAGTCCAGCATTCGTGGATGTAGAATTATTGGAACGTTTAAGGACGCAGATGCGGATGTTGGAATAATTGAGCTCAAACTTAGGCGGGGAGATCATGTATTCTATCGCTCAGGCCCTGGAGGATTGGCGCAGACGGTACGCGTTGTTGGCCACGAGAATGAGTATTTGTCTGAGTTACCAGTATCGACAGAGTGGGCCTCATTACTATTTTCGAATTCAACTCTGCCTGCAGAATTTACAATTGTTATAGAGGATCGAGGACAAAGCTTAGGTGAGTGGTCTGCTGTTGCGATTGCAAATTGAAAAGGAATTCTTTTGAAACTTCTGTTGCCCGGTGGCGCCGGCCTCGTAGGCCAAAATCTTGTCGCCCGCCTAAAATCCAAGGGTTATTCGCATATCGTTGTACTCGACAAGCACCGTGCCAATCTTGCTGTGCTCAAACAGGTTCAGCCAGACATCACCGTAGAATATGCCGACCTCGCCGAACCGGGTGACTGGCAGCGTCATTTCGCCGGTGCTGATGTGGTTGTGATGCTGCAAGCGCAGATCGGCGGCAACGAGTATCAGGATTTCGTGCGCAACAACATCGATTCGACGCGTTTAATTCTGGCACAGATTAGTGCCAACAACGTACCGTATCTGGTACACATCAGTTCCTCGGTGGTTGAGTCGGTCGCCGATGACTTCTATACCAACAGCAAGAAAGATCAGGAAGAGATGGTGCTGGAGAGTGGCATTCCCTGTCCGGTCTTGCGTCCGACTCTGATGTTCGGCTGGTTCGACCGCAAGCATCTCGGATGGTTGTCGCGCTTCATGAAGAAGGTGCCAGTTTTCCCAATCCCCGGTCATGGGCGCTACATGCGCCAGCCGCTCTATGTTGGCGATTTTGTGAACATTATTATCAGTTGCATCGAGAACCGCATTCCTGACGGTATCTACAACATCTCCGGGCACGAGAAGGTGGATTACATCGACATGATCCGAGAGATAAAACGTGCGACGCGCGCTGGAACGATCATTCTGCGCATCCCGTTTTCGCTTTTCTACGCACTGCTCTGGGTTTGGAGCTTGTTTGACAAGAACCCGCCCTTTACCACGCAGCAGTTGGCCGCCTTGACCGCCAAGGACGAGTTCGAGGTGATCGACTGGCCAGGCATTTTCGGCGTGCCCTACACGCCGTTCAAAGCGGCGGTAAATGAAACCTTTAACGACCCGCGCTACAGCGGTGTCGTGCTGGAGTTCTGAGATGGGGCAGCGAATTGCGGTTCTGGGGGCTGGCCCGATGGGCCTGGCAGTGGCTTATCAGTTGGCACTGGATGGACATCAGCCGGTGCTGTTCGAGGCGGATGACCGGGTTGGTGGAATGACCGCGACGTTCGACTTCGGCGGCTTGGAAATCGAGCGTTACTACCATTTCCATTGCATTTCCGACCATGCCTTTTTGCAGATACTTGAAGAGTTGGGTATTGCCGACCGGATGCGCTGGGTGGAGACCAGGATGGGCTACTGGTTCCAGGGGCGCTTGCAGCCTTGGGGCAACCCGATGGCCCTACTCAAGTTTCGTGGCTTGGGCATTGTTGCGAAGTTCCGTTATGGCTTGCATGCTTTTCTCTCGACCAGGCGCAACGACTGGCGGCCGCTGGACAAAGTCGAGGCCTCCGGCTGGATACGGCGCTGGGTGGGCGACGAAGCATGGGAAGTGTTGTGGCGCCGCCTGTTCGATTACAAGTTCTACGATTACGCCAAGGGTTTGTCGGCAGCATGGATCTGGAGCCGAATCCGGCGTATCGGGCGCTCTCGCTATAGTTTGTCCCGTGAAAAATTGGGTTATCTGGACGGTGGTTCCAGTACCTTGTTGAAAGCATTGAAAGCTGCAATCGAGGCGCGCGGCGCTGAGATTCGCCTGAAATCGCCAGTCGAGAAGCTGGTCATCGAGAGCGGCAAGGTTGTTGGGCTGCAGATTTCCGGACAGCTTGAGCGTTTCGACAAGGTGGTCAGTACGCTTCCCCTGCCCTACGTGCCGCGAATCATGCCGGATCTGCCTGCTGATATACTGGCCAAGTTCAGGGCGGTCAAGAATATTGCTGTTGTTTGCGTCATCGCCAAGCTTAAAAAGTCTGTGACTGAAAACTTCTGGTTGAACACTAACGATCCGGAAATGGATATGCCGGGGCTGGTGGAATACACGAACCTGCGTCCGCTGGATCAGCATGTGGTGTACGTGCCGTTCTACGTGCCCGGCGAACACCCGATGTTTGCTGAGCCGGATGAAACTTTCTTGAACAAGGTGCGGCGCTATCTGAAGAAGATCAATCCGGCCCTGACTGATGACGATTTCATCGATATCCGAGCCAGCCGTTACCGCTATGCCCAGCCAATCTGTGATCCGGGCTATCTGGAAAAATTGCCACCTGTCGCTTTGCCGATTCAGGGCTTGTGGGTGGCGGACACTTCGTATTACTACCCGGAAGATCGGGGCATATCGGAGAGTATCGGGTTCGGGCGGGCGATGGCCAAACTGGCAGCCGCGAGTGGCGAGGCATGAGCGCGATACTCAGGTGCTGACACCTGAGTTTCTGCGATTCCTGGTAGCCGGCGGGATCGCTGCGGGAGCCAACTTTGGCTCCCGCTTTATATTCAGCATGGTTCTCGATTATGCCTTCGCGGTCATCATTGCCTATCTGGTGGGGATGCTGGTCGCATTTCTACTGATGCGCGGGCATGTGTTCGATGCGCAGAGCTCGCCTCTGGCGCCGCAGATTGTGAAGTTTGTCGGCGTCAACGTAGTGGCCGTCCTGCAGACCCTGGTCATCAGCTTGGTGCTGGCCCACTGGTTGCTGCCTTCATTCGGCATCGTCGAGCAAGCCGAGGCGCTGGCGCATCTGGTTGGCGTGTTGGTGCCGGTAGTAACGAGCTATTTTGGGCACAAGTTTTTCACTTTCCGATTAGCCGGAACTTTGACCAAGCAATCGAAGTAAGCACCTGTTTGTTTTGTGAGATTTCCTCGGTCTTTCGTCTGCCAAAGGGTGGATCTCACGCTACCAGTTTTGCCTGATGCTACGCAAAATTGGGCTGTCCTGCGGCAGTTCGTCCTGAATCTCCTCCGCCTTGCCCCGGTCAAGCGCAAGGGTGGCCTCAGGTGCAGCGCCGGATCGCCGCTGCGTCCGATTCCTTCCGTGCTGAACTGCTGGGTCTTGTAGAGGATTCATGCGATTGCCCTGCTACCCAGGCCCCGGGCCGCAGCAGCACGGGTTTTGTAGCATAATCGCCCGCACATGTCGGACATCAGACTTCCTTGATCAGCTTCGTCGACCCCGATCGCTACCATTCGATGAAAGCGACGGGCACGCTGCCGTCGCCGAAAGGCGTCGCCTTTTCGATCATCAAGCTCTTGCGACGGGACGATTTCCGGGTCTCGGACCTGGTGCAACTGGTCCAGTCGGACCCGGCAATTGCCGGCCGCCTGCTCAAGTTCGCCAACGCCGCCGCTTTCGGCCGGACGCGGCCTATCGTCTCCTTGCAGCGCGCCATCGTCGCCCTCGGATCGTTCCGGGTGCGGGATTTGGTGATCGGCCTCTCGGTGATGCACAGCCACAAGACGGGCCAGTGCTCGGAGTTCGATTACGGGGCTTTCTGGGGCCATTCGCTAGCCACTGCCATCGCCTGCCAGGAAATCGCTCATTTCGCGCAGATTTCGAGCGAGGACATCTTCACCATCGGCCTGCTGACCCGTGTCGGCGAACTGGCGATGGCCTCGCTGTATCCCGATGAATACGCTATCGTCCTGATCCGCGTACAGGCGGCGCCGCAGGACCTGGAAGCTCTCGAAGACGAACGCTTCGACATGAACCACCGTCAACTGGGCGCGACGATGCTGGCCGAATGGGGTCTGCCCGAGATGCTGATCCAGGCCGCCTACCATCACGAGCAGCCTGACGTGGCCGGACTGCCAGATGGCTCACGCTTACAGACGCTGACTCAGTCGCTGAATTTTGCCCGCTCCCTGGCCGAGGTCTGCATGGCCGATGAAGAGTCGCGCTGGAGCCTGCTGCCCCGCCTGCTGACCCGTGCCGCACGACTGGGTATCAGCGGCGATGCCCTGAATGAAGTGGTCGACCGCATGGTGCGCCGCTGGCGCGAGTGGGGCGCAATGCTGCAGGTTCGCACCCAGGATGTGCCGCCCTTCGCCGAGATGCTGGCCGCCAGTCCCCCCACCCGACGCGTCAGCACCGCCAGTCCGGAACAGAGCAGCAAGAGCACGTCGCCACGCCTGCATGTCCAGCTACTGGGCATCCCCATGGCAGAACTCCCGACCCTGATGCAGCAGATCGAAAGCCTGGGTCATTTGCCGGTGCTGGTCGACAGCGACGCCGAAAGTCTGACCCAGGCCTTACGCCAGCCAGCCCAGATCGTCATCGCCGACATGGCCATGCCCGGGCTAAAGCCGGCCGACTTCTGCCGCACCCTTCGTCAGACACCCGCTGGCCAGGAAGCCTATGCGCTTCTCCTCGCTTCTCCGGAAAGCGAGAGCCACGTTCTCGAGGCAATCGATGCCGGGGCCGACGACGTTCTCGCCAAACCGCTGACCATCCAGACCCTGCGTGTCCGGCTCAATACCGCGACGCGCATGCTGCTGCTGCGGGAAGAGATCCAGCGCGAGCGCCGTGGCATCATGCGCTCGACCGACGAATTTGCGGTCGCCCACAAGCGCTTGCTGCATGAAGCGCTGACGGATACCCTGACGCAACTCCCCAACCGTCGCCTCGGCCTTGATTTCCTGGCCTCCGAATGGGCGTTCGCACGGTCCAACGCCCTGCCGATGGCGTCCCTGCTGCTCGACATCGACCACTTCAAGCACATCAACGACACCTACGGGCACCCCGCAGGAGATGCCGTCCTGCGGCAGCTCGCGGACCTGCTCAAGCGCACATCGCGCGGCGAAGACCTCGTCTTTCGCTATGGCGGCGAGGAGTTCGCGGCCGTTCTGCCCAACGCCAATGCGCACACGGCAGCTCAGATCGCCGAGCGGATCCGCACGTTGATCGAAAGATACGACTTCGTCTGGGAGGGCCGATCGATACCGGTCACCGCGAGCATCGGCGTGGCGCACCGGAATGGCGCCGAACGGACCAGCCAGGATCTGATCCAGGCTGCCGACGCGGCGCTCTACCAGGCGAAGAACAGCGGCCGCAACTGCGTCGTCGTCGGCAAGTGAGAAAGCGCAGACCGGGTCACGCAAGCAGCGCCGCGGCGTGATGGCGCAGGTGGTCGGCAATGAAGCTGGCGATGAAGTAGTAGCTGTGATCGTAGCCCGGCTGCAGACGCAGATCAAGCGGATGGCCAGCGGCTGAACACGCCTTGCGCAACAGTTCCGGCTTCAGCTGCTCGACCAGAAAGCGGTCGGCCTCGCCTTGATCGACCAGCAGGGGTAGCCGTTCGCGAGCCCCGGCAATCAGTTCACAGGCATCCCAGTCTTTCCATGCCGCACGGTCTTCCCCGAGATATTGCGCCAGGGCCTTCTGCCCCCAGGGACTGTCGGTGGCGTGGCTGATGGGCGCGAAAGCAGACAGCGAGCGGTAGGCGCCAGGGTTGCGCAGGGCACAGACCAGCGCACCGTGACCACCCATCGAATGACCGCTGACACCACGCCGCCCGTTGACCGGCAGGCACTGTTCGATCAGTTCGGGCAGCTCGAACACCACATAGTCGTGCATCCGGTAGTGCTCGGCCCACGGTTGCTCGGTGGCGTTTACGTAGAAGCCGGCGCCGAGACCGAAATCCCAGGCGCCATCCGGGTCGCCTGGCACGTGTTCACCGCGCGGGCTGGTATCGGGGGCGACGATGGCCATCCCGAGTTCGGCGGCCACGCGCATGGCGCCAGCCTTCTGCATGAAATTCTCGTCGCTGCAGGTCAGCCCCGATAGCCAGTACAGGGCCGGCACCTTGCCATCCTCCACTTGCGGTGGCAGATACACGGCAAACACCATCTCGCAGCGCAGGCTCTCCGAGTAATGACGATAACGCCTGTGCCAGCCGCCGAAACAGCGATTGGCGGCGATCTCTTCGAGCATGGCGGAAGTTCGCGTCATCGCCGGTTAGAAGCGAATCACCGAGCGGATACTCTTGCCTTCGTGCATCAGCTCGAAAGCGTGGTTGATGTCCTCAAGTCCCATGGTGTGGGTAATAAAGGTGTCGAGCGGAATCTCGCCGCGCTGGGCGCGCTCGACATAGCCGGGCAGCTCCGTGCGGCCACGCACGCCGCCGAACGCCGAACCCCGCCACACCCGGCCGGTCACCAACTGGAACGGTCGGGTGGAGATCTCTTCGCCAGCGCCGGCGACCCCGATGATCACCGATTCACCCCAGCCCTTGTGGCAGCACTCGAGCGCCGCGCGCATCACCTTGACGTTGCCGATGCACTCGAACGAATAATCGACGCCACCGTCGGTCATGTCGACGATCACTTCCTGGATTGGGCGATCGTAATCGGCCGGATTGACGCAGTCGGTCGCGCCGAGTTGCCTGGCGATGGCGAATTTGCCCGGATTGGTGTCCAGCGCAATGATTCGCCCGGCCTTGGCCATCACCGCACCGATCACCGCTGACAGCCCGATGCCGCCGAGGCCGAAAATGGCCACCGTCGCCCCGGGCTCGACCTTGGCCGTATTGACCACCGCACCGATGCCGGTGGTCACACCGCAACCGAGCAGGCAGACCTTCTCCAGCGGCGCATCCCTGGCAATCCTGGCCAGCGAGATTTCCGGCAGCACGGTGTATTCGGAGAAGGTTGAGGTGCCCATGTAGTGAAAGATCGGCTTGCCATTGTGCGAGAAGCGGCTGCTGCCGTCCGGCATCAGCCCCTTGCCCTGGGTGGCGCGAATCGCCTGACAGAGATTGGTCTTGCCGGAGGTGCAGAACCTGCACTGCCGGCACTCGGGCGTGTACAGCGGGATCACGTGATCGCCGACCCCTACCGAGGTCACGCCTGACCCGACAGCCTCGACGATGCCGCCACCTTCATGACCGAGGATGCTCGGGAAAACGCCTTCCGGATCGGCGCCGGAAAGCGTGAAGGCATCGGTATGACAAACGCCGGTGGCAACGATGCGCACCAGGACTTCGCCGTGCCGAGGAGCCTCGACATCGACTTCGGTGATTTCCAGTGGCTGCCCTGCAGCCCAGGCAACGGCGGCGCGTGCTTTGATCATCGCTGATTCCTCGAAAGTTGTTGCGACAGGTGGCCGCCTGCCCTTATTGTGCCCCCGCTGTCTGACGACGCTCGACAGGTCCGCAAGCGGCACGGACAGGCACTATTTGCCCGACGGTGGATCGCCGAGTGGCCGGCCATCAATGCAGATCTTTCACCTTCAGTCGCGGCAAGCGAAGCACTTCGACACCCTCATCGCGCAACGCCTCGTAGTCCTCGTCGCTGGCCTCGCCCCGGATCGATCGCTGGGGCGCTTCCAGATAGTGAATCTTTCTCGCCTCTTCGGCAAAACGGGCACCAACATCTTCGCAATTCGACAGCAGCAGGGTCGTCAGTTGCCGATAGGTGGCCATTGCGCCTGCACGCGCGTCGATCGCTGACAATTTTGGTACCGGCGTCGGAACCGGCGTCGATACCTGCGTGGTACTGGCCAGATGAAGCGCCGACGGCACCCGACGGGTTGTCAGCGAACCGCACTCGGGACAAGCAACAAGCCCACCTGACAACTGACGATCGAAATCCTGCCGGGACTGGAACCAGCCTTCGAAACGATGGTCGTG
>NZ_JAVTWB010000268.1:0-9522 GCF_032229525.1 Accumulibacter sp.
AGGTCGCTGACCAGGCCGCCGGCCTCTGAGATCAAGAGCGCGCCACCGGCCATGTCCCACGGCGACAGGCCGAATTCCCAGAAGCCATCGAAGCGACCACAGGCGACGTAGGCCAGGTCGAGCGCGGCGGCGCCGGGGCGGCGCATGCCGGCGGTCTTTTGCGCCAGTTCCTTGAAGATTGCCAGGTAGGCGTCGATGTGGTCATAGACGCGATAAGGGAAGCCGGTGCCGACCAGCGCGTTTTCGAGTCGCAGGCACTTGCTGACCCGGATGCGCCGTTCGTTGAGAAAGGCGCCGCCGCCCTTGCTGGCGGTGAACATCTCGTTGCGTACCGGGTCGTAGACTACCGACTGCGTTATCTGCCCGCGGTGGGCGAGGGCAATCGAGATGGCGTACTGGGGAAAGCCGTGGATGAAGTTGGTGGTACCGTCGAGCGGGTCAATGATCCACTGATACTCGCTGCCGCCTGCCTGGCCGGCTGTCTCGCCCGACTCTTCTGCTAAAATGCCGTAGTCGGGATAAGCCTCGTGCAGGATGTCGATGATCGCCGCCTCGGCCGCTTTGTCCACTTCGGTGACGAAATCGCTCTGTCGCTTGGTGGTGATCTGCAAGTGCTCCAGATCCAGCGAGGCGCGGTTGATGATCTGGCTGGCGCGACGCGCCGCCTTGATGATGATATTGAGAGCTGGATGCATTGGCTTTAAAGAACGCGACGGGCGGCTGGTGCCGCCCGATTGGGTTTGGAGGACCCCGATTCTAATATGAACAGCACTGCAGGGTCTCATTCTTCCGGCTCGCCGCTCGACAGCATCCGCGTTGTCCTCTCGCATACCAGCCATCCAGGCAATATCGGCGCTGCGGCGCGGGCGATGAAAACGATGGGCCTGTCGCGCCTGCTGCTGGTCAATCCCAAGTGCTTTCCGGACCCACAGGCGGTGGCTCGGGCTGCCGACGCCGACGACATTCTTTCCCGAGCACAGGTGTGTTCCGATCTGGATGAAGCGCTGGCCGGAACGATCCATGTTTACGCGCTGTCGGCTCGGCACCGCAACCTTGGGCCACCGTCGATGCCGGCACGCGAGGCGGCCACGGACATTCTGGCCCGGGCCGGTGAGGGTGAGGTGGCCCTGCTGTTCGGCAACGAAACGGCGGGCCTGTCGAATGCCGAGGTGCAACGCTGCCAGCGTACGGTCTTCATTCCAGCAAACCCGGAATACAGTTCGCTGAATCTGGCTTCGGCGGTGCAGCTCGTGTGCTACGAGCTTCGCCTGGCGGCCTTCGATGGTCGTCCGCCGGTGGTTACCCGGGCCGTGCCCTTTGCTTCGCCGCCGGCGCCGCATCAGGACGTCGAGCGCTTCTACCAGCATCTTGAGCGGGTGATGGTGAGCAGCGGCTTTCTCGATCCGCAGCGGCCCCGGCGGCTGCTGCCGAAGCTGCGCCGCCTGTTCGGGCGAAGCGAACTGGAAGGCGACGAGGTCAACATCCTGCGCGGGCTGCTCGACGCCGTCGAACGGAAATTTTCCCGTCAGGGCGAGGCGAACGAGCCGCTGGAAAATAGTGGACCGAAATAGTAGGGTATTGTAAAATTCAGCCTCATCGCTCAAGGACTTTTCCATGTTCAGCCGTCTGCGCGAAGACATCCAATCCGTATTCGATCGTGATCCAGCCGCCCGCACTTCCTGGGAGGTGCTGACCTGCTATCCGGGCGTGCACGCGATCGCCCTGCATCGCCTGGCGCACTGGTTGTGGACACGTCGTTTGTCCTGGCTGGGTCGTTTCGTCTCGCATCTCGGGCGTTTCTTCACCGGCATCGAGATCCATCCCGGAGCGACCATCGGACGCCGGATGTTCATCGATCACGGGATGGGGGTGGTGATCGGCGAAACGGCCGTGATCGGTGACGACGTCACGCTCTACCACGGCGTCACCTTGGGCGGTACTTCCTGGAACAAGGGCAAGCGCCATCCGACGCTGGAGGACGGCGTGGTGATCGGGGCTGGTGCTCAAGTGCTGGGGCCGCTCACCGTCGGCGCATCGGCCAAGGTTGGCTCCAACGCGGTAGTGGTCAAAGACGTACCGGCAGGGGCGACGGCGGTAGGCAACCCGGCGCGGATCATCGACAACGAGCAGGCCCAGAAGCGCGAGGAGATGGCCGGGCAGCTAGGCTTCTCGGCCTACGCGTTGGCTGGCAATCAGGATGATCCGCTGGCCAAGGCGATTCACGGATTGCTCGATCACGCAGCCGAGGCAGACCGGCGTTTCGAGCTGCTGATCAAGAAGCTCGAAGAGGCCGGCGTTCATGTCAACGGCGACCTCAACGTGGCCGACCCGTTCGATGCGCAATACCTGAGTAAAATAGTTGACTAATCGGCAGCGCGTCAATATAGTCAATAACGCAGTAATCTGATCAACTATTATCGGTGGAGGAAGCATGAGACTGACGACCAAAGGGCGTTTCGCGGTGACGGCGATGATTGACCTGGCCCAGCGCTGTAGCGAAGGTCCGGTGTCGCTGGCCGGCATTAGCGAGCGCCAGAAGATTTCGCTGTCGTATCTCGAACAGTTGTTTGGAAAGCTGCGCCGCCACCAGCTGGTCGGCAGTGTGCGGGGTCCTGGCGGCGGCTATTGCCTGGCGCGACCGACCAGCGCGATGACGGTCGCCGACATCATCCGTGCCGTCGATGAGCCGCTCGATGCAACCCAGTGCGGTGGCCGCGAGAACTGCCACGATGAAGAACGCTGTATGACCCATGACCTCTGGGCGACCTTGAACGTCAAGATGTTCGAGTATCTGAGTTCGGTTACGCTGGCTGATCTGGTCGACCAGCAGCGCAGCAAGAACGGTGCGGCGGTTGCTGTCCTGCACGATGAGCGGCGGGTCAGCATCCGGCAACGCGCCAAAGTTGTCGCTTTCGGGCGTTAGGCCTCCAGTACTGATGTTTGCTCCCGTCTATCTCGACCACAACGCCACGAGCCCCGCCGATCCGGCGGTGGTTGAGGCGATGCTGCCCTATCTGTCGGCACAGTGCGGCAACGCGTCCAGCCGGCATGAGTACGGCCGGGCCGCGCGGCGTGCTATCGACGAAGCACGCAGCAAGGTTGCCGCCGCAGTGGGTGCGCATGCCAGTGAGGTGGTCTTTGCCAGCGGCGGTTCGGAAGCCAACAACCTGCTCATCAAGGGCGCCGCCGCCTGTTTGAAACCAGGTCTGCTGGCGGTCAGTTCGATTGAACATCCCTGTGTGATCCGACCGGCCGAACAATTGCGCAAGCGTGGCTGGACGCTGCACAGGCTGGCGGTGGACGCCGATGGACGAGTCGATCGCGAGCGCTTCGCGGCGGCGATGGTCGAACGACCGCAAATCGTTTCGGTGATGCTGGCCAACAACGAGACGGGCGTCGTGCAGGATGTCGAGTCCTTGGCCACTCAGGCCAGGGCGGCAGGCGCTGGCTGCTTCCACACCGACGCCGTCCAGGCAGTGGGCAAGATCGCGGTCGATTTTCGTCGCCTCAATGCGGCCGGCGTGCATGCGCTGACCTTGTCGGCACACAAACTGGGTGGCCCGAAAGGCGCTGCCGCACTGGTGCTCGACAAGCGGCTCGATATCGAGCCGTTGATCGCTGGCGGCGGTCACGAGCGCGGCTTGCGCTCGGGTACCGAGAACGTGGCGGCGATCGTCGGCTTTGGCGTCGCCTGTGAGTTGGCAATGGAGCGTCTTGAAGCGCGCGGGCGTCAATTTCTGACCATGCGCGGCCAGCTCGAACTTGGCCTGGTCGGCCTCGGCGCGACGCTCTTTGGTCAGGCGGCCGAGCGGCTGCCGAACACTGTTTATTTCGCCTTTCCGGAACTTGATGGCGAAACGCTCGTCGGACAACTCGACCGAGCCGGCTATGCGGTGGCCAGTGGCGCTGCCTGTTCGAGCGCCAACCCCGAGCCGTCGCACGTGCTGCAGGCGATGGGCGTTGCCCCCGAGCTGGCACGTGGCGCGGTGCGTGTCAGCCTTGGTGGTGCCAACACGGTCGAAGAGGTCGATGGTTTTCTGGCAGCCCTGCAACTCACCGTGCTCAAATTGCAGCAATTGACGGCAATGGCGGTATGAGTGTCGAGCACTGGAGCGCCGGATGAACAAGCTGTACAAGATGTACCAGACGAACAACACGGAGCAAGAGCAATGCTGAAATTACCGATCTATCTCGATTATTCCGCCACGACGCCGGTTGATCCGCGCGTGGCAGAGAAGATGATCCCCTATTTGGTCGAGAAATTCGGCAACCCCGCTTCGCGTTCGCACGCATTCGGCTGGGAAACCGAGGCGGCGGTCGAGGAAGCCCGCGAAGAAGTGGCCAAGCTGGTCAATGCTGACCCGAAGGAGATTGTTTGGACCTCCGGCGCTACGGAGTCGAACAATCTGGCGCTCAAGGGCGCAGCGCAGTTCTACGCCGGCAAGGGCAAGCACGTGATCACGGTCAAGACCGAGCACAAGGCCGTGCTCGATACCTGCCGCGAACTCGAACGCCTGGGCTTCGAGGTGACCTATCTCGACGTCGTGGACAATGGCTTGCTCGACCTGGAAGTCTTCAAGGCGGCGCTACGTCCGGACACCATCCTGGTGTCGGTGATGATGGTCAACAACGAGATTGGCGTCATCCAGCCGATCGCCGAGATCGGCGAGATCTGCCGCGCCAAGGGCATCGTCTTTCATGTCGATGCGGCGCAGGCGACCGGCAAGGTGGTCATCGATCTGGCGACGCTGAAGGTCGATCTGATGAGTTTTTCGGCCCACAAGACCTACGGGCCAAAAGGTATCGGCGCTCTGTACGTGCGCCGCAAGCCGCGTATTCGCCTGACCGCTCAGATGCATGGCGGTGGACACGAGCGTGGATTTCGCTCGGGAACGCTGGCCACGCACCAGATCGTCGGCATGGGTGAGGCCTTTCGCCTCGCTCGCCTGGAGATGGGCGCCGAGAACGAACGTGTCCGCATGCTCCGCGACCGCCTGTTGAAGGGCCTGTCGGATATCGAGCACGTTTATGTGAATGGCGACATGGAGCAGCGTGTTCCACACAATCTGAATATCAGCTTCGCTTATGTCGAGGGTGAGTCCCTGCTGATGGCGATCAAGGATCTGGCCGTGTCATCGGGATCGGCCTGCACCTCGGCTTCGCTCGAACCGTCGTACGTTCTGCGCGCCCTCGGCCGCGAGGACGAACTGGCGCACAGCTCAATCCGCTTTACGCTCGGCCGTTTCACCACCGAGGAAGAGGTTGACTACGCTATCCGCCTGTTGCACGACAAGATTGGTCGGCTGCGCGAACTTTCGCCCTTGTGGGAGATGGTGCAGGAAGGCGTCGACCTGAGTACGGTCCAGTGGGCCGCACATTGAGATGGTTTTGAAGGAGAAGCAAAATGTCATATAGCGTAAAAGTTCTGGATCACTACGAGAATCCGAGAAACGTCGGTTCCTTTGGCAAGGAAGACGAGGGCGTGGCCACCGGCATGGTCGGCGCGCCAGCCTGTGGCGACGTGATGAAGCTGCAGATCAAGGTCGGCAAGGGGGGGATCATCGAAGACGCCAAGTTCAAGACCTACGGTTGTGGCTCGGCGATCGCCTCGTCTTCACTGGTCACCGAATGGGTCAAGGGAAAGACCGTCGAGCAGGCGCTGGACATCAAGAATACGCAGATCGCCGAGGAACTGGCGCTGCCGCCGGTAAAGATCCACTGTTCGATTCTCGCTGAAGACGCGATCAAGGCGGCAGTGGCCGATTACAAGAAGAAGCACGGTGATCAGCCTGCCGGCTGAGACGAAAACACGGCAAAGCAAACGCAACTACAGCAGGAGAATTTTCATGGCAGTGACGCTTTCTGAACGAGCGGCAAGCCACGTCGCCAACTACATGGTGCGGCGTGGCAAGGGCATCGGTCTGCGCCTCGGCGTGCGCACCAGCGGGTGCTCGGGGATGGCCTACAAGCTTGAGTTTGCCGATGTGGCGCAACCGGACGATATCGAGTTCGAGTCGCACGGGGTCAGGGTGCTGGTTGATCCCAAGAGTCTGCCCTACCTCGAAGGCACCGAGCTCGACTACACCCGCGAAGGACTGAACGAGGGCTTCAGGTTCAACAACCCGAACGTCAAGGACGCCTGTGGCTGCGGCGAGAGCTTCAACGTCTGACATCGAGGCGTGGCTGGCGGGCGACCGACTGACGGACGCGTGGCATGGCTTGCGTCGTGCCGGAACTGAAGCGCACCAATACCGACAAGCATGGATTTCAATTCCGATCATTTCTCGCTGTTTGAGTTGCCCGTAGCCTTCCGGCTGGACCCCTCGCTGCTCGACCGGCGCTATATCGAGATGCAGTCAAGGGTTCATCCGGACCGCTTCGCGAGTGCCGGTGAGGCGGAGCGGCGCCTCTCCCTGCAGTGGGCAACGCGGGTCAATGAAGGCTATCAGACCCTCAAGAAGCCATTGTCGCGGGCAAGATACCTGCTGCATCTGGCGGCTCACGATGTCGGCAGCGAGAACAACGTCGCGATGCCCGCTGACTTTTTGGTCGAGCAGATGGAATGGCGCGAGGCGGTCGCCGAAGCCCGCGCCGCTGGTGAGCACCATGAACTCGAGCATCTGCACCATCGTCTGAAGCGCGACATCGGCGAACGCTACGACGAACTTGCCGTTTTGCTCGACGATAAGCACGATCTGGAGCAGGCGGCGGATCGCGTGCGGCGCCTGATGTTCATCGACAAACTGCTCGTCGAGATCGACGACGCGATGGTGGCGTGCGAAGAGTAGCAGAGTAGCCGGAAGCTTGCCGTTCTCCCATCAACAACAAGTCTCAGGACCCCATTTTCTTCATGGCACTACTACAGATAGCAGAACCCGGCGAGTCGGCGGCGCCACACGAACACCGGCTGGCAGTCGGCATCGACCTGGGTACGACCAATTCCCTGGTGGCCACGGTGCGCAGCGGTTTGGCCGTGGTTCTCCGCGACGAACTTGGTCGCCCACTGCTGCCTTCGGTAGTGCGCTATCTGTCTGACGGCGGCAACGAAGTCGGCTACGAGGCGCAGGCCAGGCAGGCTCTCGATCCGCGCAACACCATCGGTTCGGTGAAACGCTTCATGGGGCGAGGGATCAAGGACATCGCCAATCGTGAGTCGCTGCCTTACGTTTTCGATGAGAGCCCGGGGATGCTGCGCATGCACACGGCGGCCGGGCTGAAAAGTCCGGTGGAGGTTTCGGCCGATATCCTGCGCGTTCTGCGTGTGCGCGCAGAAGCTTCGCTGGATGGCTCCCTGGTCGGTGCGGTGATCACCGTACCGGCCTACTTTGACGAAGCCCAGCGTCAGGCGACCAAGGATGCGGCGACGTTGGCCGGGCTGCCGGTGCTGCGCCTCCTCAACGAGCCGACGGCGGCGGCCATTGCCTATGGGCTCGACAACGCCAGCGAAGGCGTTTACGCGGTCTATGATCTGGGTGGCGGCACCTTCGACATTTCGATCCTCAAACTGTCGCGGGGGATTTTCGAGGTCTTGGCGACCGGTGGTGATTCGGCGCTCGGCGGCGACGATTTCGATCACCGCATCTTCTGCTGGATGCTCGAAGCGGCCGACCTCAAGCCGTTGTCCGTCGAAGATGCCAGCATGCTTCTGGCACGCGCGCGGGAAGCCAAGGAATACCTGACCTTTCACGGCGTGGCACCAATCACGGGACGGCTGAACAGCGGCGAAGTGGTTGATCTGAAACTGACCACCGAGATCTTTGCCGAGATCACCCAGACCCTGGTGGCCAAGACCTTGCAGCCGGTCAAGAAGGCCCTGCGCGATGCCGGGCTGTCGGTCAGCGAGGTCAAGGGCGTGGTCATGGTGGGTGGCGCCACACGGATGCCACAGGTGCAGCGTGCGGTCGGCGAGTTCTTCAGGCAGGACCCACTGAACAATCTCGACCCCGACAAGGTGGTCGCCATCGGAGCGGCAACGCAGGCCAACCTGCTCGCTGGTAATCGCGCGGCAGGAGACAACTGGCTCCTGCTCGACGTCATTCCGCTGTCGCTGGGCCTCGAAACGATGGGCGGCCTGGTCGAGAAAATCATTCCGCGTAATTCGACCATCCCGACGGCGCGGGCGCAGGAATTCACCACTTTTCGCGATGGTCAGACGGCATTGGCCGTCCATGTCGTCCAGGGCGAGCGGGAATTGGTCAGCGATTGTCGTTCGTTGGCGCGCTTCGAGCTGCGCGGCATCCCACCGATGGTGGCCGGCTCGGCGAGGATCCGGGTGGCTTTTCAGGTTGACGCCGACGGACTGCTATCAGTCACCGCCCGCGAACAGGCCTCAGGTGTCGAGGCCAGTATCGTCGTCAAGCCATCGTACGGACTGTCCGATGACGAGATCGCCGGCATGCTCAAGGACTCGATGGCGCACGTCAGGGATGACTCCCTGCTGCGTGCGCTGAAGGAGTCGCAGGTTGACGCGCAGCGTCTGCTCGAGGCGGTGCGAGCGGCACTCGGCGCCGACAGCGACTTGCTCTCGGCCGACGAGTTGTCGCGTATCGACGGTGACATCGTCAAGCTGGAGAGCGCGGCGCTCGGTGAGAACCGTCGGCAGATCATGCTGGCAATGGACGACCTCGAGGCGGACACCAAGGATTTCGCGGCGCAGCGGATGGATAAATCGATCCGGCGGGCTTTTTCTGGCCGCAACATCAAGGAGCTGGATGGCGCTCCGGTGACGGTGAAAACGGGAGAAACCGCATGACCCAAGTCATCGTGCTGCCGCACCTCGAACTTTGTCCCGACGGCGCCGTGTTCGAGGCTCGGCCTGGCGAATCCCTTTGCCAGAACCTGCTGGAGAACGGCATCGCCATCGAGCATGCATGCGAGATGTCCTGCGCCTGTACGACCTGCCACGTGGTCGTTCGCGAAGGTTTCGAAGCGCTTGAACCGTCCGACGAGGTCGAAGACGACCTGCTCGACAAGGCCTGGGGTCTGGAGCCGAATTCACGCCTGTCGTGCCAGGCGATGGTTAATGAAACGCCGTTGACGATCGACATTCCGCGTTATTCGATCAACATGACCAAGGAAGGCAAGCGATGAAATGGACGGATATCAACGAGCTGGCCATCGAACTCGCCGAAACCCATCCGGAGGTCGACCCGCTGAAGATCAACTTCGTCGACCTGATGAACTGGGTGATCGCCTTGCCGGGTTTCGAAGACGACCAGCGGCACTGTGGCGAGAAGATTCTCGAGGCGCTCCAGCAAGCCTGGATCGATGAGCTGTCATGAAACCCGATGACACCGGTGGTCAGCAGCGCAACGTTCTCGGCGGCCTGCTCGGTTCCTGCAGTGAAAAGCCCCTGACCGGGTTTTTTCGCGACGGCTGCTGCAACACCAGCGAAGAGGACTTCGGCAGCCATACCGTGTGCATCCTGGCGACTGCCGATTTCCTGGAGTTCTCTCGGGCACGGGGTAACGATTTGTCGACGCCACGGCCGGAGTTCGGATTTCCCGGCCTGCAAGCGGGTGA
>NZ_JAVTWB010000268.1:9622-24357 GCF_032229525.1 Accumulibacter sp.
GTTTGCTCGACGAGAACGCCAAGCAGGAGACGCTGCGTAACGCCGGCCTGATGATGGAGTCGGCGCTCTCGGTGCGTGGCTACACGGTCAAGCAGGTGAAACCGCTCCTGGTCGCGCAACTGGCAACGACGTTCCTGCCGCAGACCGTGCCGGCCTACGCGGCGACGGAGATCTTCAACAACCTGCATGCCAAATATCCGGACTTTCGCTACAAGGAGGCGACGCTCAACCCGACCAACCCGCGCGACCGCGCGGCCGACTGGGAGAGCGACATCGTGCAGAAGTTTCGCGGCGATGAAAGTGTCAAAGAACTCGTCGGCGAGCGTGAAACACCGACGGGCCGCATGCTCTACATCGCGCGGCCGATCACCATCAGCGACCCCGCCTGTCTGGCTTGCCACAGCGTTCCCGCCGCGGCACCGCCGTCGATGATCAAGATCTACGGTGACAGCAACGGCTTCGGCTGGAAGCACATGGAGACCGTCGGCGCGCAGGTCGTCTCGGTGCCGATGTCGTTACCACTGGCCAATGCGCAGCACACCTTCAAGACTTTCATGCTCTCGCTCGGGGGCATCTTCCTCGCCACCTTCGTCGTCCTGAACATCATGCTTTCGTCCCTGATCATCCAGCCCATCTCGCGGATGTCGGCGGCGGCGGACAAGGTCTCTACCGGTGACTTCGAAGTGCCGGAGTTCCCAGCCAGCGGCGGCGACGAGATCGGCGTGCTCGCGAGCTCCTTCAATCGCATGCGCCGCAGTCTGGAAAAGGCGATCAAGTTGATCGAGTCCTGACAGCCAGTGAGCAAGTCGTTACCAGCAGCGCTTGATGCGGAACAGCGGGGAGGGCGTTCTTCCCCTGGCCCGGGCAGCGGCCGATGCGACATCCCGCCTGGGCGGGTGAGGCGTTGGCCAGTGGGCGACAAAGCGCATCGGTTGCGCGGTAAAGTGACTCATGGCCTCTGAGCGAGGAGAGCGTAGCTCATGACCCTCCCGGAACGCATCGGCAAATACGAAATCCGTAGCGAACTCGGCAAGGGCGCAATGGGGACCGTCTACGAGGGTTTCGACCCGGTCATCCAGCGTCCGGTTGCGATCAAGACGATTCTCGCCGAGTACCTGGCGAACGTGGAATCGGCGGCTGCGGTAGCGCGCTTCAAGCACGAGGCGCAGGCCGGCGGCAGGCTCCAACATCCCGGGATCGTTGGCGTGTACGAGTTTGGCGAGGACGAGACGATGGCCTTCATCGTCATGGAGTACGTGCGGGGACATGATTTACGCCACCTTATGCGCAAACGCGGGCGCTTCGAGCTGATCGATGTCTTCGAGGTGATCAAGCAACTGCTCTCTGCGCTCGACTATTCACACAAGCACGGCGTCGTGCACCGTGACATCAAGCCCACCAACCTGATGGTGCTCAGCGGCATGAAGATCAAGGTGATGGACTTCGGCATCGCCAGGATCGAGAACTCGTCGCTTACGCAGGTGGGCACGGTAGTGGGAACGATGACGCATATCTCTCCCGAGCAACTGCTGGGCCTGCCCATCGATGGCCGCGCCGACCTGTGGGCGGCCGGGGTCATCCTCTACGAACTACTCACCGGGCATGCCCCCTTTGTCGCCGAGACGCCTGTTGCGGTGATGCACAATGTCCTGCACCTGGATCCGGCGCCGCCATCCTCAATCGTGCCCGATGTGCCGGCGGTCTTTGACGGGCTGTTGGCGAGGGCGCTGGCGAAAGAGCCGGATGAGCGCTTTCAGACCGCGCGCGACTTCGCCAGCGCTTTGATGGCGGCCTTCGTCAAGAGCAAACCGGTAGTGGCTGGAACTGCGCAGCCCGCTGGCAGCTACGCCGGGCCCACAACCCCGTCCAGGCCGGCAGCTCACGACGGCACAGCCGGCAATTCCGGCAGCAGCTCCATGCCCGGGTCGCAGTCGATGACGCTGCCCCCGGAAATGCTGGCAGAGATCGAGTCCTCGCTGGTCAAGTCGATCGGCCCGCTGGCCAGGCTTCTGGTGCGCAAGAGCGCGATGCACGCCACCAGCGTCGAGGCGTTCAATCTGGAACTTGCCGACAATATTCCGGAAGGCATCGAGCGTTCCGACTTCCTTAAACGCATCGAGCGCCTGGAGAAGTCATCGCCGTCAGCCTCAATCCCGCCAGCGCCAACCAGGCCGCCCGAAAGCAATCCGTCGCGACCGACGGCGGTGTTCGATGCAGAAACACTTGTCGCGGCCGAGAAGCGCCTCGCACAGTATGTCGGTCCGCTCGCCAAGGTGCTGGTCAAGCGCGCCGCAAGCACATCAGGTGACGTCAGGGAACTTTACCGAAAGCTCGCCGAGCAGATCGATTCCGGGCCGGAGCGTGCGGCCTTTCTCAAAGGTCTCCAATAGGCCCTGGCCCGCGCGCCGGGTCACGTGGACGACTCCAGGAAATGCCGCTCTCGCGGCGCTCTCTGTGCTCGCATCGTCAGTCGGCCTGAGCTTGAAGAGGTCCTGCTGGTCAATCTCTTCCATCTCGTCGGCCATCAACCCCCCGTTGCCCAAGCCGCTGTTGTCCTTGGCGAGCCCGTGATGCCCTGGCAGTGCTGGTCAATGCGACTTCCTTCCAGGGCTGCCAGCGCTGGCGTGAACCCGCCGCCTCAGCCTGGGTTTACCTGCCGGTGACGAAGCGGAAAGGTACGGCTACCGACGCCTTGCCAGTGTCGACGATCACCGTGGCATCCCATTCCATGGTCCCGGTAATGCACACGGGCAGGCTCGCCTGTCCCGAGAATCGGCTGTTGGCGCCGGCCTGTCTCTTCAGCAGCGGTCGGTTATAGCCCATCTTCATTTCGCTGCCGGCGAAGTCGACTTCGACCTTGCGCACGTCGCTGCCGGTGAACGTGGCCTGCAACTGTAGCGGCTTGAGCGCGGGAATCGGCCGCGGTTCGATCGAAAACTCGAGCTGGCCACCGTCGGGCAAGGTCGCCATACAGGTCTGCTGGCCGAGGTCGCAGCTCGACAGCGGTAGCGCGATATCGGCTCGTGGATTGAGCAGCGGCGCCAGTTTGTAGACGACCACACCGAGCGCGGCAAGTCCCAGCAGAATGGCGGCGTCAAGCAGAAGGTTCTTGGTCATGACAAGCAAGGTCGGGTCGGTGGAGGGGGCCGTGGGGCGACCATTATCTCCCGCGCACAGCGTTTTTTTCGGGCGACAAGGCTGACGCCGACGGCCGCCGCGATCAATGGTGCCGGAGCGCGACGGCGATGGCCCAAAGCGGCGGCTTGGCGAAACTTGATACAACTCAAATTATCGCGCAGCGCTTGTCCGCACAATGTGCGACATATTGCCGCAGTGGCGTCAGGTCATCGGGCAATGGAGATGGCATCGGTAGCCGCCAATTGATCAAAGGGAGAGAGAAGATGAAATTTCGAACAAAGCAGGTCGCGTCGATGCTGCTTGCCGCAGGATTCGGCGTTGCAGCTGCCGGTAGCGCGTATGCTGCCGAGTCGCTGCAGGATGTCATGAAGCGCCGAAGCCTTTCGCAGCAGGATCTGCTGGCGGCCGCCAAGACCTACGTGCCGACCGGGAAGCGCGACGAGTTCATCGCTTTCTCGTCGGGAGGGCAGTCGGGGCAGGTCCTCGTCTATGGCATTCCGTCGATGCGTATTCTCAAGTACATCGGCGTGTTTACCCCGGAACCCTGGCAAGGCTATGGCTTCGACGAAAGCTCGAAAGCCGTTCTGGCGCAGGGCAAGATCGACGGCAAGGACATTACCTGGGGCGACACGCACCATCCGGCGATGTCGGAGACTCAGGGTCAGTACGACGGCCAGTTCCTGTTCATCAACGACAAGGCCAACCCGCGTCTGGCGGTGATCGACCTGCGTGATTTCGAGACCAAACAGATCGTCGTCAACCCGATCTATAAGTCCGAGCATGGCGGTGCCTTCGTCACCCCGAACACCGAGTACGTGATCGAAGCCGCGCAGTACGCGACGCCGCTGGCGAACAAGAAGTTCGAGCCGCTCGAAGAGTTCAACGAGAAGTACCGCGGTGGTGTCACCTACTGGAAATTCGACCGCAAGGCCGGCCGGATCGACCCGTCGCAGTCGTTCTCGATCGAACTGCCGCCGTACAGCCAGGACTTGTCGGATGCCGGCAAGGGGCCGTCTGACGGCTGGTCGTTTACCAATTCCTTCTGTACCGAGCGTTACGTCGGTGGTATCGAAAAAGGTCGCCCCCCGTATGAAGCGGGTTGCTCGGCCAAGGATACCGACTACATGCACGTGATCAACTGGAAGAAAGCCGCCGAACTGGTCGCTGCCGGCAAGGCCAAGAAGATCAA
Organism: Accumulibacter sp.; assembly: GCF_032229525.1. Lineage (GTDB taxonomy): Bacteria > Pseudomonadota > Gammaproteobacteria > Burkholderiales > Rhodocyclaceae > Accumulibacter. The sequence goes on from NZ_JAVTWB010000268.1 coordinate 13,950, forward strand.
CGGCCACAACGTGCTGCCGCTGGACGTTTCGATCAAGGAAGGGATCGTCTTCCTGGTTCCGGAACCCAAGTCGCCACACGGCGTCGACGTCACCCCGGACGGTAAGCTGATCACGGTTTCCGGCAAGCTCGATACCCACGTCTCGGTCTATTCCTTCGACAAAATCATGGCGGCGATCAAGGCCGGCAAGTTCGAATCGAAAGATCCCTACGGCCTGCCGGTGATCAACATGAAGGACGCGCTGCATACGCAGGTCCAGCTCGGCCTTGGCCCGCTGCATACTCAGTACGACGCCAAGCCTTGCGTGGCCTACACTTCGCTGTATGTCGACTCGCAGGTTGCCAAGTGGGACTACTGCGAAGGCAAGGTGCTCGACAAGATCAGCGTGCACTACAACATCGGCCACCTGATGACCATGGAAGGCGATTCCATGAGTCCCAAGGGTCGCTACCTGGTGGCGCTGAACAAATTGTCGATCGACCGCTTTGCCCCCGTTGGTCCGCTGCATCCGCAGAACCACCAGTTGATCGATATCAGCGATGACAAGATGCAGCTGCTGTACGACATGCCCGTGCCCCTGGGCGAGCCGCACTACGTGGTCGCCATCGAAGCCAACAAGCTGAAGCCTGGCGTTCGCTACAAGGTGGGTACCGACAGTCGGACCGACAAGAGGCATGCCGGTGCTGTCCGGGCGGGTGAGGAGAAAACCGTCAGGACCGGCAACAAGGTCGAAGTCTTCGGCACGCTGATCCGTTCGCACATCACGCCGGAAACGATCGAGGCGGAAGTGGGTGACGAAATCATCATCAACCTGACCAACCTCGAGCGGGCACAGGACGAAACGCACGGTTTTGCGGTGTCGACCTACAACGTGCACGCTTCGATCGAACCGGGCAAGACCATTCAGGTCAAGTTCAAGGCTGATAAGGAAGGCGTCTATCCGTACTACTGCACGGAATTCTGCTCGGCGCTGCACCTGGAGATGCAGGGCTACCTGCTGGTCAAGCCGAAGGGCTGGAAGCCGACCAAGACGGCGATGACTGCCGGCACCAACTACAGCGAAGCCGACTACAAGGCGCAGTTGAAGAAGGTCGTCGATACGCAGGTGGTGATCGACTCGGTGGTTGGCTACATCACTGGTGTCAACTACAAGGACTTCCCGGATGTGGTTGCCATGATGGACGACGCAGTCGACCAGTTGGGCAAGATCAAGGACGCAAAAGCCAAGGCCGACGAAGCCGCCGGTAAAAAGGACTGGAACAACGCAGCTTTGTGGACCGAGCAGATCTGGCAGTACCAGGTCAAAGCCGCCGACCTCGGCCTGCGTGCCAAGACTTATCTTGAGCAGAACGGCGCCAAGCCGGTCAAATAAGCTTTTCTGATCTGACGTAAGGCAATACAGCGGGGAGCGGAGTGACTCCGTTCCCCGTTTTCTTATGAAAAGGAAATAAACATGAAGAAGCTGATGGCTGTTGTGGCGATGACGACGCTGGCGACCGCGCCGGTTCTGGCTGCTGAAGACGGCGCCAAGCTGTATGCGGAGAAAACCTGCGCTGCGTGTCACGGCGCGGCAGGCAACAAGACGTTGATGCCTGATTATCCGAAGATCGCCGGACAGAATGCCAAGTATCTCGAAAGGCAGATGCTGGATATCAAGAGTGGCGCGCGTGCCAACGGCAACACGGCAGCGATGAAAGGCGTCATGCCACTGGTCAGCGATGCCCAGATCACGGTGCTGGCTGACTACCTCTCGAAGCTCAAGCCCTGAGCCTTGCCGGGAGGTCATCGCCGACAGGGGCTGAAGGCTGCCGGGCAGGTGAGCTTGCCGCGCGTCGCGCGCATGACTTGATGAGTATCAACGCCAAACGTCGGGCTGCTTGTTAGATTGGTAGCTGTGGTTTCTCAAACACGAGGGAGTGAGCAATGAAGAAATTGATTCTGGCCGTTTCGCTGGCGATGATCGCGGCAGGCGCTGCGCATGCTGGTCCACCGCCACCCAAGGCGCACGGCATCGAGGATAAGTCGTACAAATGGAACGCCCAGGAGGGCGAGAAGATGGAGGCCCTGAAACTCAAGGGCGACAAGACGCGCGGCGAGGAGGGCTACGAGGTCTGCGGCGCCTGCCACCTGCCGTCTGGTGCTGGTCGTCCCGATGGCACCTTCCCGCAGCTGGCAGGCCAGCACACGACGGTGCTGATCAAACAGATGGCCGACATCCGCTCCGGTCTGCGCGATAACCCGACGATGTATCCGTTTGCCGCGACGCTGGTCGATCCACAGGAACTGGCAGATGTGGCGACCTATATCGAATCGCTGTGTATTCCCGTCGACCACGGCAAGTACGAGGGGGTTGACGCGTCGATCCAGTTGGCGACCGGCAAGAAGCTCTACGAGAATGAATGCAAGGAGTGTCACGGGCTGAACGGACAGGGCGTCAAGGAGAAGTTCTACCCGGTGATCGCCGGCCAGCACTACAAGTACCTGCTGCGCCAGATGACCGAGATCCGCGATGGCCACCGCCGCAATGCCAACCCGGACATGGTCAAGATCATCAAGAAGTATGACGACAAACAGTTGGTCGCCATCTCGGCCTATCAGTCCAGCCTGGTCATGCCTGGCAACATGTGCAAGCCGAAGGCGAAGGCCAAGTAAGCCCCCGGGTTTCGCCAGTAGAAAACGAGCGCGTCCTGTCGCTGCCAAAGCCCGCCCGCAGGTTCTGCGGCGGGCTTTAGTTCCCGGCAAGCATAAGTAATGAATAATATTCTGCAGGCCGCCGCCCTACGGCGAGGATGGTCACCGGCGCGGCCGGTAGCGTACGGCACAAGCGCTCTGAACGAGGATTGAACAATGTCAGCCGCAGCACCCAGCAAGCAGAACTTCATCGTTGCTACCCTTACCATGGTCGCCATGGCCTTGATGATCGCCGCTTTTTTTGCGCCGATCTGGTGGGTCTCGCTGACCGCACCGAACTACCCGCCGGATGCCTTCCCCGATGGCATCCGCATCCATTTCCACTTCAATGGCGTCTTCAACGGCTGCAAGGCGGCCGGTAAGGGGACGCGCATGGCCAGCGAGATCATCCAGAAGGATCTTTCGCACGATGACGAGCGCTACAACCCGATCACCGACAAGAACAAGGACCTTAACAAGGGCGCCGAAGGCCTCGACTGTGTGCACGAGATGAACACCATCAATCACTACGTCGGCATGTTCCCGATCGCCACCGGCGCGCCCGTCGAGAAGCCCCTGGCGAAGTTCTTCTTCGGCTTCTTTACGGTGATGCTGTTGGGCTTCATGGTGCCGCGACGCAAACCTCGTCTGTTGGTGCTCTCGGTCGGCTTTGCCGCGGTTGCCGGCTGGATGGTGGTTGACCAGTACGTGATGGGCGGCCTCGCGGCCCATGTCCAGCACTATGTCAGCGAAACGGCGACCTTTTTCAACGAGCCCGAAAAGATCAGGGGATGGGGTGAAAACGTCACCAGCATATCACACGTGGTGATTGCCGGAACGCTGGTCGCCATGCTGGTGGTCCTTGCCGGCGTCGCCCGCATTCCTTCTTTTTCCCTGGTGCTGGCTCTGGTGCCAGCCATGCTGCCGGTTTTCTTCGTCATCACCTACGCGGGCTGGCTGTGGTTCTTCGGCCATAACATGCACCCTTGGGGCGCGTTCACGGTCAAGCCGTTCATGCCGACCGTCTTTGGCGAGGGCAAGGTGGCGCAATTCTCGACCTATTCGTACCCCTATTGGGGCTATGGGCTGCTGCTCGGCGTGATGGTTTGCCTGTTGCTGGCCTTGCTGATCCGGCGCAAGCAGATGCGCGAGGGATCGGCGGAGTAAGGACATGCTTGGCCGCCTGCTCGCGGCCGGACTGGCCTGCGGGCTTGCTCTGGTCGTCTTTCCTTCCCCCGGTGGCGCAGAAGACGCGCTGACCGCGCTGCGCCGTACCGGCACCGTCGGTAGCGGGCGCGTGCTGGCCGACGAGCCGGTCGACTCCCGACTGGGAGGAATGGCAGCGCCGGCCAGCGCTGGCTGGGGTGGGCTCAACGAGCAAGCGCCGATCCCGACCAAGCCGCGGGTGAGCGGGCTGCCGTTCCTGCAGGATCTGATCAACGCCGCACCCGAGGGGTCGGTGCTCGCGCTGAAGCCGGGTAGCTACTCCGGCCCGGTGGTCGTCAACAAGACGCTGACCATCGAGGGCGGGGGAAGAGTGACGATCGATGGTGGCGGCAAGGGAACGGTCTTTGTCCTACAGGCCAGCAACGCCGTTCTGCGCGGTGTGCACTTGACCAACTCGGGCGTTTCGCACGATTCGGATGATGCCTGCCTGAATGTCCGCGGCGATAGAAATGTCGTCGAGAACCTGCGTATCGACGATTGCCTGTTCGGGATCGACCTGAAGATGTCGAACGACAACGTCGTGCGCGGCAACAGCATCCGCTCGAAGCCATTCGACCTGGGTACGCGAGGTGACAGCCTGCGCCTGTGGTACAGCCATCGCAACCTGATTGCCGACAACAACATCGCGGACTCGCGTGACATGGTGGCCTGGTACTCGAACGAAAATCGCTACCTGAACAACGTCGTCACCCGGAGTCGCTATTCGCTTCACTTCATGTTTGCCGCCGACAACATCGTCGAAGGCAACCGCTTCTACGACAACGCCGTCGGCGTCAACGTGATGTATTCCGGTGGTGGGGCGATTCGCAACAATTTCTTCTCGCATGCCAATGGCCCCACCGGTATGGCGGTTGGCTTCAAGGAAGCCTCGGGGGTGCTCGTCGAGGGCAACGAAATCATCTACTGCGGGGTCGGCGTCGGCCTTGACCTGTCGCCCTTCGAACCCGACACGACGATCATCATCCGCGGCAACCGTATTGCCTATAACGGCATCGCGATCAGCTTTCTGTCCGACAAGAAGGGCACCATCATCGAGCACAACGTCTTCGAGGGGAACCTGACGCAGGTGGCCATGGGTGACAGCGGCAGTGCCGACCGCAATCTGTGGCGGGGCAACTACTGGGACGATTACCAGGGTTTCGACAGCAACCAGGACAACGTTGGCGATCGCCCGCATGAGCTTTATGCCTACACCGATCAGCTATGGATGGAGGTGCCTTACGCGCGTTTCTTCCGTAATGCGCCAATGATGGAAATGCTCGATTTTCTCGAACGTCTGGCGCCGTTTTCGACGCCGGTGATGCTGTTGCGCGACGAACAGCCGGTGTTCAACAAGCCCCAGGAGAGCAGCAAGAGGTCTGTCAAATGAACGACAAAAACGAAACGGGAGCTCAGGCGGCCGAGACGGTAGGTGTTTCCCCTGTTGCGGAAGCCGCGCCTGCGGTGGCCAGCACGCGGACTAAGGCGCCGGTGCGCAAGCAGGCCAACCGGCGCAAGTTCATTCGTTCGGTGTGCATGGTTGGCGGTGTGCTCGGCCTGTCGATGCTCGGCTACGTTCCGGTCGCCAGTGCCAGAAAGTCTCGTCTGCGGCCGCCCGGCGCGCTGGAGGAGCGTGATTTCCTGTCCTCATGCATCAAGTGCGGTCAGTGTGTGCAGGTCTGCCCGGTGGCGGCGATCAAGCTCGACGACATCGACCACGGCTTCGGCGTTGGCGTGCCCTATATCGATGCCCGCAAACAGGCTTGCGACTTCTCCTGCGATGCCGTGCAGTGCATCCTGGCGTGTCCGACCGGCTCACTGACCTACACCAAGCCGCCGTCGCTCGAAATTCGCGCCGGCATGCCGCTGGCGCAGGCGCCAGTACTCAAGGCCAAGGAAGACGATCCCGAACCGACGCTGAACCTCAGCGAGCGCATCGGCGTTGCCCGCCTGGCACGGCCCGACGCATGCCTGGCGGTGCAGGGCAAGGGTTTCACCGGGCAAGCGCGGGGCGCGCATTTCCGCGGGCATCTGCGCTACGTGGCGGTCGATCGCTGGAAGCCGATACCGGTGCGCGATCATCCCTACCAGCGCGACCTCTGCGACCTCTGTGTTACCGAGTGCCCGATCGGGGATGCAATCCGCATGCAGGAGTCGATCGCTGCCGACGGCAGCAAGCAGTACCGGCCGCAGGTGCTCGAGCAATGCGTCGGCTGTGGCGTCTGCGAGATGATCTGTCCGGTCGAGCCGGCAGCGATCGTCGTCGATCAACGTCAGCCCTGGAGCGTGTGATGAGCCAGTTTGAACGCATCCGGGTGATGTTCGGCGCGGCGCCGCAGAAGCCGACGCTGGTGACAGCGGAAGCGAAACAGGTACACAGCCTGAAGCGCATGACCAAGGCCGACTTCGAGGCCATCAAGCAGCATGCCCGCGAGCACGAGCTGGTGACGCACAAATGGCGCAACCGGCGGTGGGCGGTATTGGTTCTTGTCAACCTCTTGTTTACCTTCTCGTTCTGGCTTGATATCCAGATCCTCGAAGGTGCGCTGACGGCGTCGCGTTTTGTCGGCTTCCACCTGATCGACCTCAACTCGGCACTGCAGGTGATGCTCGCGCACAAGCACATCATCGTCAATCTGTTCATCGGTACGGCGACTGTCTTCGTTGTCTGGGCAGTGCTCGGCGGGCGTTCGTTCTGCTCCTGGGTCTGTCCCTACCACCTGCTTGCCGAGTGGTTCGAGTGGCTGCATCTCAAACTGGTGAGCAAGAAGCTGGTCAGCGATCACGAGTTCCATCGTGGTACGCGGTCCGTCTTATGGGTCGTCTTTGCCCTACTGGCAGTGCTCAGTGGCTACACCGTCTTCGAAACCATTTCGCCCACCGGCATCCTGTCGCGCGCGCTGATCTACGGTCCGTCGCTGGCGCTGGGCTGGGTCCTGCTGCTGCTCGTTTTCGAGGTGGTCTACTCCCGTCGTGCCTGGTGCCGCTACGTCTGCCCGATCGGTTTGACCTATGGTATGGTGGGCGCGGTGTCGCCGGTGCGTGTCGAGTACCGGCTCGACAAATGCTTTCACGAAGGTGATTGCCGCAAGGTCTGCCTGGTGCCGCACGTTCTCGACGTGGTGATCAAGGGTCGGGCCGCCGACTTGACCACCCCGATTGGACCCGACTGCACGCGCTGCGGTTTGTGTGTCGACGTTTGCCCGAGCGGGGCGCTGGTTTTTGACGTCAAGGGCTTGAGCAAGCTGCTCTGAACAAGGTTGCGAATGATCTGCTTCGAAAATGTCGGTAAGGACTTCAAGAAGAACCGTGTTCTTGACAGCGTCCACCTTGAAGTCGGACTCGGCGAGCGGATCGCGCTGATCGGATCGAATGGCGCCGGAAAAACGACGCTGATCCGCTGCCTGTTGGGCGAGTACACGCATCAGGGAAAGGTGACGATTGACGGGCTGGAGCCGCGTAGCGAGCGCACGCAGGTTCTCGGCAAGGTGGGTTTCGTGCCGCAGTTGCCGCCGCCGCTGAAGATGCCGGTCGGGCAACTGGTCAGCTTCGCGGCCGCCGTATGCCGCTGCGATGCCGGGCGGATGCTGGCTGTTGCGCGGCGCCTCGGGCTGGACGTGGCGCCGATTCTGGCGCGGCCGTTCAACCGCCTGTCGGGGGGGATGAAGCAGAAGTTGCTGATTGCCATCGCTCTTGGCCGCGATGCGCAGGTTCTGGTGATGGACGAGCCGGCGGCCAATCTCGACCCCGAGGCGCGGCATATCTTCTTTGCCCTGCTCGCCGAGCGACTGGAGAAGACGACGATGATCATTTCCAGCCACCGCCTCGACGAGGTTGCGCCGTTGGTCAATCGCGTTGTTGAAATGGACACCGGCAGAATTGTTCTTGACGACCGTGTTGCCGAGGATTCCAAACTCTCGGCCTTGTTTCAGGTGCACCTGACGCTCGCGCGCGCCGACGCGGCGATCGCCAAGACCCTCGTCGCCTGGCAGTTTGCCGACCGCGGCAATGGCGTCGAGTGGCACGGCACCGTCTCCGGGCCTGATCGGCTGCGCTTCATGGGGGTGGTGTCGCGCTACGTCGGCCTACTGTCGCGCATCGAAATGAACGAAGTCGACCCGGCGGTCGTCCTGCAGTGAGGTATTGGGTCAAATGAAACGACGGCGCTTTCTCGAAGTCCTCCCCGCAGCGACCCTCGCTCCCTGCTTTCGGCCGCTGCTCGGTGTCGGCGCGGCCTGGTCCCTGGTTGGTTGTATCGGCGAGCCGAGCAACGGTCCGGCACAGGTCAAGTGGGATCGCGATGCCGACCCGCGCTGCGGAATGATCATCAGCGACAAGCACTTTGCAGCGCAGATCCGTGACCCTCAGGGCAAGCCGTGGAAGTTCGACGACATCGGTTGCGCGCTGTTCTGGTTGGCACAGAGGCCGTTCAACGAGGAGACGCCAAACGCCGAGTTTTGGGTCGCGGACTATCGCATGGGTGGCTGGATCGATGCCCGCCAGGCCCATTATCTGTCAGGAAAGAAGAGCCCGATGGGCTACCAGTTTGCCGCTGTCGCGCGTCCGGAAGCCGATGCGATCTCGTATCAGGAAATGAAACAGCGCGTCCTGGCGCGCGGCAAATGAAGCGGCAGTGATGAATCCACTTCTCCTGACTGCCCGGCTGGACATCGTCGAATCCTTACGCGCGCGCTGGTTCATGCTCTACAGCCTGGTTTTCGGCGGCATCGTCGCGCTGTTGTTCGCCTTTGGCCTGACCGAATCGCGCGTCCTGGGCTTCATCGGCCTGTCGCGCCTGCTGGTTACCTACATCCAGCTGACCATGGCCATTCTGCCGATCTTCGTCCTGATCACGACGGTGCGCTCGGTAGCCGGCGACCGCGAGGCGGGGGTCTTCGAGTACCTGCTGTCCCTACCGGTATCGCTGTCCGCCTGGTTCTGGGGAAAGATCGTCGGGCGCTACGTGACCATCTTCCTGCCGGTCTTCGTGGCCATGCTCGGCGCGGTGCTGTGGGCGCTGTTCAAGAAGATCGAGGTGCCGTGGGGAATGTTCTTCTACTATACCGGCCTGTTGGCGGCACTCGCCTGGTGCTTTCTCGGCATCGGCATGCTGATCTCGACACTTGCCCGTAGCACCGACGTGGCGCAGGGCGCGGCGTTCATGGTCTGGCTGAGCATGCTGTTGTTCCTCGACCTGATCCTGCTCGGGGTGATGATCCAGGGACGGGTTTCTCCGGAGATCGCCGTCGGGATCGCCTTGCTCAACCCGCTGCAGGTTTTTCGTACCGCTTCGCTGGCCATGTTCGACCCGCAGCTGATCGTCCTCGGGCCGTCGGCCTACGTCATTCTCGATCTCTTCGGTAGCAGCGGCTATCGCTTCTATGCCTTGCTCTACCCGGTGGCGATCGGTTCGCTGGCGGCAGTGGTCGGTTATCTGACCTTTCGTCGCAGCGATCTGCCGTGACTACCGCCCGCTGATGAAAAGCCTGTTCGCCGCGCTGCTCTTTGCCGTGCACGCCGTTTCGGCAGGCGCGGGCGAGCCACCGTCGGCGGCGCCGTTGTTTGCCCTGAGCTTGCATGACCTCGATCAGGTGCCGGTGGCGTTGGCGTCGTTCAAGGGGAAGCCGCTGATCGTCAACTTCTGGGCACGCTGGTGCGGCCCCTGTCGCAAGGAGATTCCTGATCTCGCCGATGTGCATGCCAGATTCAGCGCGCGCGGGTTGGTGGTCATCGGCATCGCCGTCGAGGACAGCGACAAGCGTGAGCAGTTGCGCGAGTTCGGGCGAGCCTACGACATGACCTACACCTCGCTGATCGGCGGCAGCGGGAAGAGCATCGAGCTGATGCGCTCGCTCGGCAACAGCAAGTCCGGGCTACCCTTTACCGTGCTCATCGACAAGGATGGCCACATACGCAGCAGCAAACTTGGCGCCATGAGCCGGTCCGAGATGGAGGCAGCGGTTACACCGATCCTGTGACCGCCAGGCGGCGTCGCGGGGAGTGTTACGATTGGGGCTGCAGCAGCAGCCGTGCGCCGTCCGGCTGATGCTGGGTGCATGTTCTGTAGGGTGCAGTGTGCGTGGTGATGTGATAACGCTGGCTTTCCCGACCGCCCCTCTCCCCTTGCGGGAGAGGGGTTGGGGAGAGGGGAGCGCTGCAATGTTCGAACACGACTTCGTCAAGTCCCTGCGGCAGAAAATAACCGAAGGCGAAAACCTGCTGTGGCGTCACCTGCGGGGGCATCGGCTGGGCGGTGAAAAATTCAGGCGTCAGCAAGTGATTGGCCCGTATGTCGTGGATTTCGTGCATTTCGCTGCCCGTATCGTCGTTGAAGCCGACGGTGGGCAAGACAATGAGTCGGCAGTCGACGAGAGACGCGATACGTGGTTGAATTCTCGGGGATTCCGAGTCATGCGGTTGTGGAACAATGAAAGCTTGCACAACACCGATGCTTTCCTGGACGTGGTAATGGCTGCGGTGCAGCAGGCCCCCTCTCCCCCAGCCCCTCCCCCGCGAGGGGGGAGGGGAGCGT
>NZ_JAVTWB010000269.1:0-3953 GCF_032229525.1 Accumulibacter sp.
GCGGAAAACAGCAAGGACGTGAGGTGTTTTGAGTGTTCGATCATCCCGGCAGATCTCCAGAAGTAGAACGCTATCGGCGATGCGGAGCGACGTCAACGGATAGCGGAAGCGTTGCGCGTCCGGCATAGTGCAGCGCTTTACAAAAAGCCGCAAGATAGCGGCATCTTGACCCACAGGCCTCGATTTTGCGGCGAACAGTCGCACTTCCGACCGCGGCAGCGCCAGCTGTACTATTAGTTGATTACTTGCCGCACCCGAACAACCCCTCTCCCGGGAGACTGGCCATGGCCGAATATTGCGCACACCTTCTCTGGCAGCGCGGCGAGCACGATTTTCTCGGCAATCATTACAGCCGCAGGCACCTGCTGCGCTTCGACGGCGGCCTGGAAGTACCGGCTTCGTCATCGCCGCACGTCGTGCCGGTGCCGATGTCCGATCCAACCGCAGTAGATCCGGAAGAGGCCTTTGTCGCCTCGCTGGCGAGTTGTCACATGCTGTGGTTTCTTTCGATCGCTGCCCGTCGTCGCTTCTGCGTCGATCGCTACGCCGACAGCCCCGTGGGCGTGATGACGAAAAACAGCGAAGGCAAGCTGGCGATTACCGTCGTGACACTCAAACCGGAAGTGGCGTTCTCCGGTGATCGGCTGCCTGACCGCGAAGAAGTAGCGCAGATGCACCATGCGGCGCACGAGGAGTGCTTCATTGCCAACTCGGTGAAATCCGAAGTGCGCTGCGAACCAGTGTTCGACGTCTTGCCAGCCTGAGGCACTGGCGCAACTGCATCAACTGGGCACGCGACGCCGGCAAGGCGCAGGCAAGGCGCCGGAACGTCAGGGCCGGAATGCGGGTAGCAATCCGGCCACCATCTTCGCCACGGCTTCGCCCAGCCGGGTGTGTTGATCGACGTCGAGATGTACGCCATCGACCGGACTGACCGAGGCCACGGTACCGGCATCAAAATAGTGACAGCCAAGCATATCGGCCACCTCGCGGCAGGCGGCGGCGAGGCCGATGCACTTGCGATCGCCGCCGACGAACTTGGGCGCGATCGCTCCCCGCGGTTCTTCCTGCGGCGGCGGTGCGACGATCAGGATCGGCGGCACGGGCATGTCGGGCTCGATCGGTGCCTGGCGAATGGCATTGACCAGGGCGCCGACCCCTTGCGCCGAGTGCCAGGCGTTGTGCGGGTGCATCGACTGGAAATCGTTGGTACCGAGCATCAGGATCACCAGCGTCAGCGGCGAATGGATCTCGATGCGTTGAGCGAGACCATCGATGCCTTTGCGCCCAGGCTTGAAGGGATCCTCCCAGACCGTGCGGCGACCGTTGAGGCAGTCTTCGACGACGCGCACGCGGCGGCCTTCGGCATTGAGCGCGTTCTCCATCACCCCCGGCCAGCGCTCGTCGAAACTCAAGCGGCGCCGGGTTTCAGGAATGATTCCCCAGGACAGGGAATCGCCGTAGAGCAGGATATGTTGCATGTGGACCGCTCCTCAAGGTGAGTATCAGGGAAGCAGCTTGCCATCTGGAGCCCTGGTCGACAAGCGGCTGGGGCGGGAGCCCGCCCCAGCCACCGCGCCTGACACCCGGCCAAGGACTATTGCATCGAGTGCAGGCCGATGATGTTGCCTTCGGTGTCTTCGACCAGCGCAATGTGGCCATATTGCCCGATGGCCATCTTCGGCTGAATGATTCGACCACCCGCCTCGATCGCACGCAGGGCTTCGTCGGCGGCATCTTCGCAGCTGAAATAGACCATTGTGCCACCCTTGCCCGGACCGACCATTGGCTGACTGACCAGAGCCCCCGCAGCACCCGATCCGCCCTCCACCCAGGGAAATGCGTACATCTGGCCGCCCTCGCCGATGTCCGGCAGCGCGATCAGTTCACGGCCAAAGACTGCCGTGTAGAACGCCCTGGCGCGTGTCATGTCGGCAACGTAGATCTCGAACCATCCGACGGGATTCCCCGCTTTGTCCATGCTGATACTCCTCGGTTTGTCGTTCGAAAAAAATGGCGGTGCGCTGCCAGAGAATGGTAGATGCGAACTCAGTAGCGATGCAGCAGGACTTCTGCGACGAAGCGGCTGCCCATGTAGGCCAGCAACAGCACCATGAATCCGGCCAGCGTCCAGCGTAGCGCCACCCGGCCGCGCCAGCCGTAAATGCGGCGTCCGATCAGCAAGGCGGCGAAGATTCCCCACGAGGCAAAGGCGAACAAGGTCTTGTGGTCGAGCACCATGGCCTTGCCAAAAATTGCTTCCGAGAACATGACGCCGCTGACCAGCGCAACAGTGAGCAGGCAGAAAGCGACGGTAATCATGCGAAATAGCAGCGCTTCCATGGCCAGGATCGGCGGCAGGCTGGTCAGGCTCTTGGTAATCGCTCGCTGATGCAGCTTGCGCTCGGCGAAACCCATGAAAACGGCGTGCAGTGCGGACAGGGTGAACAGGCTGTAGGCGAGCATTGCCGTCAGGAAATGGAGCTGGAAGCCCCACGCGCCGGCGTGGGCAACGACGCGCAGTTGCGGGAACAGCGCCGGCGACAGGGCGGCGAGTGCTGCCAGCGGCAGGACCATCGGCTGCAGACCGTCCATGCGCGAGCGAAAGCTCTCCAGCCAGTAGATGAGTACCGCCAGCCAGAGCATCAGCGACAGTGCGAAACTAAAGGAAAAGCGCATGCCACCGGCGCCGAACAGCCCCTGGTAAAGCCCGAAGCCCTGAATTCCCAGTGCCGTCAACAGGGTTGCCCGCTCCCAATGCTGCATCGGCAGGGTCACCAGCGGCCGGTCGGTTTCACGCCAGCGGGTGTGCCAGAAATGGATGCCCAGCGCGGCATAGAGCAGCGATGAAACGACGTGCGGGAGCAGGTGCAGTAGAATGTCTGGCATTTTTTGAGTTTACACCAAGCCGGAATCCAAATGCTCGACAACCTGACCCAACGTCTTGCCCGCGTCATGAAGTCCCTGCGCGGCGAAGCACGCCTGACCGAGGCCAATATCGGCGATGCTTTGCGCGAGGTGCGCCTCGCCTTGCTCGAAGCCGACGTCGCCTTGCCTGCCATCAAGGAACTGATCACCGCCGTCAAGGAAAAAGCCGTTGGCGAAGAAGTGATCGGCTCGCTAAGCCCCGGCCAGGCGCTGATCGGTGTCGTCCACCGCGAGCTGACCAAACTGATGGGCGAGGCCCACACCGGTCTGAATCTGGCCACGCAACCGCCGGCGGTGATGCTAATGGCCGGCCTGCAGGGTGCGGGCAAGACGACCACGGTCGGCAAGCTGGCCAAGATGCTGCGCGAAACACAGAAGAAGAAGGTGCTGGTGGTTTCCTGTGACGTCTACCGACCGGCGGCCATCGAGCAGTTGAAAACCGTTGCCGCGCAGGCCGGCGTCGATTTCTTTCCCTCGACGCTGACCGACAAGCCGGTAGATATCGCGCGCAATGCGGTGGACTGGGCCAAGCGGCACTTCCACGACGTGCTGCTGGTTGACACTGCCGGTCGTTTGGCGATCGACGAGGCGATGATGAAGGAAATCGCCGAGCTCCATGCGGCGGTCAAACCGATCGAAACGCTGTTCGTCGTCGACGCGATGCTTGGCCAGGATGCGATCAACACTGCCAGGGCCTTCAGCGAGGCCCTGCCGCTGACCGGCATCATCCTCACCAAGCTCGATGGTGATGCCCGTGGCGGCGCGGCGCTGTCGGTTCGTCACGTCACCGGCCGGCCGATCAAGTACGCCGGCGTCGGCGAGAAACTGACCGGGCTCGAGGCGTTCCACCCGGAGCGGATGGCGTCGCGGATCCTTGGCATGGGCGACGTCTTGTCGCTGATCGAAGACGCCAAGAAAGGCATCGACGAGCAGAAGGCGGTCGATTTCGCCAGGAAGATGAAGTCCGGCAAGGGCTTCGATCTCAACGACTTCAAGGACCAGATCGGCCAGATGCGCAAGATGGG
>NZ_JAVTWB010000270.1:0-3950 GCF_032229525.1 Accumulibacter sp.
GCCATGGTCTGGCCGGCCGGGCGCTGTGCGCTTTCGCCGAGCGCTTGCAGTGGCTCGAGGATCACTTACTGCTCAGCGGCGACGCCTCGATCACCGAGCCGCTGCGGCGCCTGGGCCGCTACGCGGATGCCATCGAATCGCTGCTGGAACAACCGCGTTACCTGATGCTGATGGTGATGGCGACTTTTGTGGTGATCCTGTGAACGAAGTGCACTGGAGCGCGCTCGCTGACTACCCGATGTTGGCGACGCTGCAGTGCCTGCCGCTGGCCGGCGCGCTGCTGCTGATGCTCATCCGCAACGGGCGTTGGGCGGTGGCCATCGGCCGCCTGTTTGCGGTCGCCGAACTGCTGGTGGCGCTCGACCTCTACGCGCGCATCGAGGTGTCGACGCCCGTCCTGCAGTTCGCCGAGCGGCCCGACGTGTTTGCCTACCATGCCGCCGCCGACGGCATCAGCGTGCTGTTCATCCTGCTCAGCGCGCTGCTCGGCGTCCTGCTTTCCTTCTACGGCATGGCGCGGCAACAGGTGACGCCAGTGCATCTGCTCGCCGTCCTGCTGGTCATCGAATCCTCCCTGATGACCATGCTGACGACGATGAACCTGTTGTGGTTTGCCGGTGCCTCGGCGGTGCAGCTGGCGCTGATCGGCTACCTGCTCTGGCGTTGGGCCTCCGCCAACGAGGAGAAGCTGGCCTTGTCGCGCTTCCTGCAGTATCAGCTGTTCGGCTGGTGCCTGTTCGTCGCCGGGGCCGTCGTCCTGGTCTGGAGCCACGTCGACGTGAGCGGTGGTGCGTGGAGCTTCGATCTCTTCGATCTGCTGGCGACGCCGCAGATCGGCAAGTACCAGTCGGCGGCCTTCTACCTGCTGTTCTACGGCCTGGCGATCCGCACCCCCCTCTTTCCGCTGCACGGCTGGTTGCCCAATTCGGCTGGCTACGGGCTGGTCGCCGTCGGCCCGGTGCTGTTGCTCGGGGTCAAGGTCGGCATCTACGGCATGGCCCGCTTCGTGCTGCCGCTGACCGCCGAAGCGGTGGTCATCTGGCAGAAATACGTGGTGGCCTTCGCCATGGTCGGCGTCTTCTACGCTGCGGTGCTGGCGTTCCGACAGGCGAACCTGCGCCGCCTGATGGCCTTTGCCGTCGTCAGCCACACCAGCCTGATCGTCATCGGCCTGTTTACCCTGCACCCGGCCGGCTTGCAGGGCGCGCTGCTGCTGGCGGTGAACTTCGGGCTGGCGATCACTGTCATGCTGATGATGATCGGCTACGTCTACCGCCGCGCCGGCACCACCAACCTCGATCGCCTGGGTGGCCTGTTCGACCGCGTGCCGTTCATCGCCATCGCCTTCCTGATCGGCGGCCTGGCGCTGCTCGGCATGCCGGGGACGCCCGGTTTCGATGCCGTGCACCTGGTGCTCGAAGCGTCGATCCAGACCTTCGGCGCCTTGCCGACGATCGCCACGGCGCTCGGCAACGTCGCCGCCGCGGGTTTCCTGCTGTGGGCTTTCCAGCGCGCTTTTCTGGCGCAGCGGCCGAAGGACCTACCGGTGCGCAGAATCGCCCGTACCAGTGTCATGGAGTACTTTGTCGGCGGCACGACGCTGCTGGTCCTGCTGGTCGCCGGTTTCTTCCCGGAGCCGTGGTTGCAGCTCACCGACACCGCAACGCAGGCGCTGGCCGCCTATTTCGACCATGGCTGAGCTGGCGTCCTGGCCGCTGTTGAGCACCCTCCTGGCGCTGCCGGTGCTCGGCGCGCTGGCTGCCGCGTTCCTGCGCCGCGCCCCATGGGCGCAGTGGATCGCACTGAGCACCGCCGTGCTCACCCTGCTGTTATCGCTGCTGATCGTCGTCGCTTTCGATGGCGCCGACCCCGACTTCCAGTTGATCGACTCGGCGACCTGGATCGCCGGCCTGAACATCCGCTATCTGGTCGGCGTCGACGGCATCTCGCTGCTCTTCCTGCCGGCGACGGCGCTGCTCTTCTGCGGCGCGGTGGTCGCTGGCTGGCGCGTTTGTGCCACGGCCTCGCCTTTGCCTCCCGGCTTGTACTTCGCCCTGCTGCTGTTGCTGGAAGCGGCGACGCTCGGCGTTTTCTGCGCGCTCGACACCATCCTGTTCTTTTTCTGCTGGGAATTCACCCTCTTGCCGTTGTATTTTCTGGTCAGCCTGTGGGGCATCGGCGCCGGCCGGCAGACGGCGGCCGTGCGCTACTTCCTGGTCATGCTGGCGAGCGGCGTGCCGCTGTTGTTCGGCCTGCTGGCGCTGGTTTTCGGCCATGCCGGCCATGCCGGCGATGCTGCGCTGGTCTTCGACCTGCCGACCCTGCTCGCGGCGCCGCTGCCGGAAGGCATGCAGTACGCCGTGTTTCTGCTGCTGCTGGTCGGCTTTGCCGCCAAGGTGCCGCTGGTGCCGCTGCACACCTGGCTGCCGTCGCTGGCCATGGGCGCGCCGGCCGCGGTCACCGCGCTGATCGTCGGCCTTAAGCTCGGTGCCTACGGGCTGATCCGCCTGGCCATTCCGCTGGCGCCGATCGCCGCCAGCGATCTGCACTGGTTGATCGCCGGCCTCGGCACCCTGGCCATCCTCTACGGCGCAGTGGCCGCGCTGGCGCACAGCAACCTGCGCGGCATGCTGGCCTACACCAGCCTGTCACACGTCGGGCTGGTGGTCCTCGCCCTGGCGACCTTCTCTGCCTCGGCGCTGCAGGGGGCGGTGCTGCAACTGCTCAATTTCAGCGTCGCCGCCGGCGGCGGTTTCCTGGTGCTGGCCTTCCTGCAGCGGCGCACCGGCTCGACCGACATCGCGCAACTCGGCGGCGTGATGCGCAGCATGCCCTTGCTGTCGGGCTTCTTCCTGCTCTTCGGGCTGGCCGGCATCGGCCTGCCGGGAACCAGCGGCTTCCCCGGCGAACTGCTGATCATCGTCGCCGCGCTGCACAGCCATACCGGCGCCGGCCTCGCCGCGCTGTTCGGCACGGTGCTCGCCGCCGCAGCCTTCCTGGCGCCTTTTCGGCAAGCCTTCCTGGGGCCGCCACGCAACGCCGACGTGGCCGCCGGGCAGGATTTGCTGCCGCGAGAACTGGCACTGCTGCTGGCCCCGGCCGGGCTGATTCTGGCAGTTGGCCTCTATCCGATGCCCATCCTGGAACTGTTGCGGCCGACCGCCGAGGCCTGGGTGGCGGCGCTGGCGGGTTTGTAGACGCGGGACGGCAGCGCGGGCTGCCGCACGTGCCGCGCTCGACCTGCCGCCAGCTGTGCGTCCGTCGATGAGCCTCGGTCGGCTTGGGCGCTTCATGCCAAACGATTGACTTCGGGCGGTCCGGCCTTACAATCCGCATAGCGACCGCCATCCTGGCGGTTTAGTCCAACAAGGTTTATCTGCCGCGACCCGCCAGCGGTTGAGCTCGGCACTTTCGGTGCGGCAGATAAACGCTATTCGTTAAGCCTCTTATGAAACGAGCCGGTCTTCCTCCGCTAGTCCGTGACATCCAAGATGGTAATGTCACATGGCAACGTCTTGAGAACTTGGACTACGAGTTGCTTGGGTACTTTCTTTCCTGTCACCTCATCATTGAGCACTATCTTGATGAATACCTGAAGACCCGATACCCAAAGTTGGACTGGGACGCATCCAAACAGACCTTTGGACAAAAGGTTTCGCTTCTTGCTACGGACAACTACCCCGAGAAATACAACTCCATTCCAGCGATCAAGCATCTGAACAGCCTTCGCAACAGGCTAAGTCACAACATCGACTTCAAGATCGGTGAAGCAGGCCTTCTTCCTCTCTGCCGCTACCTAAAGAAATGCTGCGGCCCAGATTTCGAGCAGCCGACCGAACCAAAGGAAATACTGGAAATCTTCACCTCAATGGTGTGCGTATGGTTTGCATCCGGAACAACGGTGTCCGGTTGCCTCATAGGTATGCCAACAACAATGGCCGCAGCTGGGC
>NZ_JAVTWB010000271.1:0-3888 GCF_032229525.1 Accumulibacter sp.
GCGGCTGCCGCATGAGTTTGCGAGCAGGCCCTCGCCGGACTATTCCGTGCCCGGCGCCGGAACGGCGGATGTGGTCTCTGGACCAGCTTTGGCTGGTGTTGCGTCGGACGCCAGTTTGCCGCTGCTGACGTTCAAGCGCTCCTGCAGTTGCAGCAACCAGTCACGGATGGCGCGCTCGCCCGGATTTTCGCTCGTTTCCAGCTCTGGAAAACGGGCGAAGACATCCTGGATGATCGTCTTCAGCTGCCAGCCTGTTTCGCGCATCAGCATCGCCAGCTCGTTCACCGCGGCGGGCTGGTCCCCGAGATTGATAAGGGTCGACTTGATTTGATCAGGGTGCAGACCGGCATCGGCCAGCGAGCGCTCCAGTGCCGCGATGCGGTCCGCCAGGAAGGTGGCAATTGCAGGCGCCGCCGAGGTGTAGCTGTCCAGCTGCGAGCGCGCCTGGCGCCACTTGTCACACTCTTCCTCAAGACGTTTGAGGTGCTCGGCGTTTCGCTGTTCCTGTTCTGGAGCTGTCTGGCCAGCCGCCTCGTTCGTCAGCAGCCGGAAGATGTGCTTCGACATCGTCGGGTCGAACTGGTCGTGGTTCAGGCGCAGGATGAGCGACAGGCCTTTCCCGGGCTCGCGAACTTTTTTGTCGAGCAGTGCGGCGACAAGCTCGGCAAGCAGCAGAATGCGTCCCGCGACGCTGATCTCGTTGCCCTTGAGTCCGCGCGGATAACCGCTGCCGTCGTGTCGTTCGTGGTGTTCCAGAATGGCTCGCGCGACTTCCGGAGGGTATTCCGGCCGCTGCTCGACGATCATCGCGGCCGTGAGCGGGTGCGCCAGCAGCTGACGCCGCTCGACGGCAGTAATGCGGTGGCCTGCTTCCAGCATCCTGGGGTCGATGTGCAGTACGCCGAGATCGTGCAACAGCGCCGCGGCAGCCAGGGCTCGCAAGTGCGCTGTGGTGAGACCCTGGCGCAGGCCGAGGTAAAGCGCTATCAGCGCGACCTGCAGGCTGTGGCTGAAAACGGCGTTGTGGCAATCGCGGGCGACCGTCAACCGGAAGGCCATCGCTTGTGGAAGCGCAATGCCGCCAATGGCGCCGAGCACTGCGGCGCGATCGCCGGCGTTGGCGGCTAGCCGCCCGTAAAAGGCGCGCTCCGCGATGAGGCGTTCGGCCTGATCGCGCAACTCGGCATGGGTGACCGTCTTCTCGGCAGTGAGGCTTTCATCGATCGGCGCTTGCAGCGTGTGATTGAGCAGGCGATGGTACAGCTGGCTGTCCACGCGCACGCCGCGATCGATCAGTTTCACCCCACCGCTGGAATAGATCGCCTGGTGAGTAACTACCAGCTGGAAATCACCGAGCCGTGTTGCGGCCTTCAGGTAATGTTCGTCGTGGCTCTTGCCCATAAAGTCTCGTCGTGTCGTCTGGCTGCGGGATTGTACCGTGAAGGAACGCTTGGATTCGGGCGAGGCGCTCTCTCTGCCGGCCGCTTGGCTATACTGTTGGGCGA
This sequence comes from Accumulibacter sp., assembly GCF_032229525.1. Classification (GTDB taxonomy): domain Bacteria; phylum Pseudomonadota; class Gammaproteobacteria; order Burkholderiales; family Rhodocyclaceae; genus Accumulibacter. The sequence continues at coordinate 1,506 of NZ_JAVTWB010000271.1, forward strand.
ACCGGCTTCAGGAAACCGTCACCATGCCCCCCAAGAAAAAGCTGTTCCTGGCTTCGTCCTGCGAGTTTTGCGCGGAGCGCAAGGAGTTTGAACTCTTCATCGGCCGCAAGAACGCGGAATGGCACGCCCGAGGGGTCTTCATCGACGTCGTCCTCTGGGAAAACTTTCTCGATGCCGTATCGAAGACGCGGCTGCAGGACGAGTACAACCGAGCGATCGGCCAATGCGATCTCTTCGTGATGCTGTTCGGTACCAAGGTCGGACGCTACACCGATGAAGAGTTCGATAGCGCGTTCGCGCAGTTCACCGCCACCGGCAAGCCTTTGATCTTCACCTACTTCAAGGGCGGGCAGATTGACCTCGGCAAGGCCAGCCGGGATGATCTGAGAAGCCTGATGGCCTTCCAGGACAAGCTCGAAGAACTGGGGCACTTCGAGACGAGATACGAAGATGTCGGCGGGCTGAAACACCATTTCAACGGCCAGCTCGAAAAACTGGCGGCGACCGGCTTCATCAAACTCGACCCGGACAGCGGCCTGGGTCCGCCGCCGGGCAACGACTCCGGCGAACAGGATTCGGTCATCGCGCTGTACCTGCAAGCGCTGGCAACCGATCTGGCAGGCTTGAAACTCGGTGAAATCGACGCCTCGGCCGACCCGGCGCGGCAGACGCCGCTGCAGCTCGCCGATATCTACGTGCCGCTCGACACCACGCTGCAGATTCCGGAGAACACGAGCTTGGCGGAGTGGTTGCCACGCGCCGCCAGCCACCAGCGCGACGAGGTGCGTGAGCAGCGCGGGACGCGGCCAGTTGCCGCGCTCGAAGCGTTGGCGGCGCACCGCCGCTTGACCCTGCTCGGTAAGCCGGGCAGCGGCAAGAGCACCTTCGGCGCCAGCGTCCTGCTGGCACTGGCGCAGGCGTGGCAGGGTCACCCCGAGGAACTCGCCAGCCTGGGCGAGACGTGGACCCACGGCAAGCTGCTGCCGATCCGCGTCATCCTGCGCCGCTTCGCCGAACAGCTGCCGCCCGGCGACAAACTGGCGCGCGCCAGCGATCTGTGGGATTTCATCGCGCACGACCTCGATGCCGCCGGCTATGGCATGTCGGCCGACACCATGAAGTACGTGCAGGGCATTGCGCGCCAAAAAGGCGCACTGATCCTGTTCGACGGTCTCGACGAATGCGGCAACGGCGACAGCCGCGAGCGCGTGCTCGCCGCCGTCGACGAACTGACGCGCAATGCCGGCGAGAAATGCCGTTTCCTGCTCACCGCCCGGCCCTACGCCTGGCCCGGCGGCGCCGATCCCGCGCAGGGCGTCTATGCCCTCGCCGACCTCGACGACGAGCAGATCGAGCAGTTCATTTGCGCCTGGTACGCCGCGCTGGTCACGCGCGGCTGGCGCTCGCCTGGTGACGCCGAGCGCAAGATCGACGACCTGCTCGCCGCGCGCCGGCGTCCGGACCTGCTGCCGCTGGCGCGCAACCCGCTGCTGCTGACGCTGATGGCCACCCTGCACACCAACCGTGGTCGCCTGCCCGACGACCGCGCCGACCTCTACGACGAGTCGGTCGAGCTGCTGCTGCTGCGCTGGAACCGCCAGATCGGCGCCGACAAGGCGCTGCTCGACGAACTGGACATTCCCGGCCTCAAGCTCTCCGACCTGCGCGCGGTGCTCGAGGAGGTGGCGTTCACGGTGCACGCCGGGAACGTCGGTCGCGAAGGCACGGCCGACATTGGCGAGGACCGGCTGCTGCGCGCCTTCTGCCCCCTGCTCGGCAAGAGCAGGGACAAGGCCGCTGTGGTGGTCGACTACATCGAAAAGCGCGCCGGCCTGTTGATCGGGCAGGGTGAGAAGGACGGCGAGCGGCAGTTCAGCTTTCCGCATCGCACTTTCCAGGAGTTCCTCGCCGCCAGCTTCCTGGCCGCCCAGGACGATTTCGCCGCGCGCTGTGCCAGCCTCGCCCGCAGCGCGCCGGCGCATTGGCAGGTCGTGCTGCCGCTGGCCGCAAACCTGGCCAAGGCGGAAAGGGGTGCGAGCGCCGCCGACGAACTGGTTGGCGGAAAGTCGATCATCGAGTTCCGGAAGCGCGGGCAGCCGGACGCAGCCGACTGGACTTGCGCGCTGCTTGCCGGCACGCAGTTGCAGGAGATCGGTCTCGGGGCGATCAACAAGAGCGCACGCACGCAGGCCATCGCCGAGCGCGTCGCCGGCTGGCTCGCCGCGTCGCTGCCGGTGCACCCGGACGACGGCGGCGCGCCGACCCGACAGCGGGCGCAAGCCGGCGATGTCCTGGCGGCGCTGGGCGATCCGCGTTTTGACCCGGAGCGCTTCCACCTGCCTGCCGACGAGATGCTCGGTTTCGTGCGCATCGCGGCTGACCC
>NZ_JAVTWB010000272.1:0-23585 GCF_032229525.1 Accumulibacter sp.
GAGGTGACGCCATGAACGTGCCCGTGTGGATGTTGCTGGGATTTGCTGCCTGGACCGTGCTGTTGTTGCTGGGCACGGTCGGCGTATACCGCTGGAGTCTGATCCTGGCGGGACGGGTGCCGATAGGTAACTTCCGGGCTGATCAGGTCGAGGGGTCAGATCGCTACAAGCGTGCGATGCGGGCGCACGCAAACTGCATCGAGAATCTTCCGGTTTTCGGGGCCATCGTTATCGCGCTTCACATTGGCCAGGTCGGCGGCACGGTGGTCGACGGCCTTTCAGCGGTGATTTTCGTTGCCCGCATGGCGCAATCGCTGGTGCACGTCGGTTTCGTCCAGACCAACGCCGTCACAGCCGTCCGCTTCGGCTTCTTCTTCGCACAGATTGTCGCTTTTCTCTGCTTGATCGGGATCATCGTGGCCCGGCTGAGCGGAAGCGCATAAAGCGGCATGCAGGCAGCTGCCTGCGGCGGTTCGGGTGCCCAAGGGGAAGTTTCTGACCGCCGACGGAAGCCGACGCAGACAGCCGGGAAGTTCCTTTGGTCATCAGCCGTTGAGCTGTTGCCAGCGCAGAGAAGTGCTTTGGGAATGTGTGCGAAAACGGCAGGCGTGTGCCTGCCGCGCGTTCACTGCCTCAGACGCCGAGGATCTTCATTGCCTTGCCGAGCGTTTCGACCGATTCCTGGTGTTTGCCGGCCTTGTGCAGGACTTCGCCTTCGGCACGCAAGTTCTTCACTTCGGACATCTGTTCGACCGTCAGTTTTGGATTCTTGGCCAGGGCTTCGTCGATCTTCTTCATGTCGGCCGGGCAATGAAAGGCGAACGCCGAGGTGCTCAGGAACAGCGCGCCAAGCAGGACCACAAGTTTGCGCATTCTCATCTCTTTCTCCTCCAGGTGGGTACGATCCCGGCTCGCGTGGCTGTATGGTCGGGATATTTTCGATCGCCCAGCCATGGCAAAGTTCAATGGCGGTGCAAATGCTGACTGACTGCACGACTGGTCAAGGTCACGATCGCGGGAATCGAGCATTGGTAGGGGCGTCGGCCTGATAGGCCAGGGCACGGCAGGGCGGCCTGGTGTCGGACGCTGATCTCCCCTGAAGAGCTCCGCTGATGGCGAACGCGATTACACTATTACACTACGGCATAACCCGGAGGATCGAAATCATGCCCATCTACGAATACGCGTGCTCCGCTTGCGGCAAGGAGTTCGAGAAGCTGGTACGCCAGTCTTCGCCCGCGCCGGCGTGCCCGGATTGCCACAGCAGCGACTTGCACAAGAAGCTATCGGCTTTCGCCGCCGTCACCGGGTCCGCTTCGCGCGCCACAAACCTGCCTGGCCCCTGCGGAAGTTGCGGCCACCCTGAGGGACCAGGCGCCTGTCATTTTCAGTAAGGGGCCTGGTTTGCCCTTTGCTCCCACTTGTCGGGTGGGCGCCTCCCTCCGGCCGTGATCGGCAGGTTCAACACCAGCCGGTGCGCTTGTGCACGAAGCGCGCGATGTGGTCGATCGCCGACGTCGCCTCGGGGAGAAAGGCGGCAAGCTGAAAGGCGTGCGGCACCTCGGGCCAGATCTCGAGCTCGACGTCCACGCCTGCCGCATGCGCCTTGTCCGCGGCGCGTATCGCTTCGTCACGCAGCATTTCGCTGCTGCCCGCTTGCAGGAACAGCGGTGGGAAGCCGCGGAAATCGGCGAACAGCGGAGACACTTCGGGCTCAATGTATTGCTCGGGCGACTGCACATAGCATCGACGCAGCACCAGTAGCGTGCGCAAGCGGAGTATGGGGTCCTGTCCGTCGTAGTCAGCCATGCTGGGGCTGGTCAGCGTGCAGTCGAGCGCCGGCGAGAGCAGCACGGCGCAACTGGGCAACGGCTCAGCGGCCGCCCGTGCCCGGTGGATTGTCACTAGCGCCAGATTGCCGCCCGCGGAGTCGCCGGCAAGGACGATGTTGCGGGGACTCAAACCCTGTGCGATGAGCGCTCGATAACAGCGATGGCAATCGTCCGGCGCGGCCGGAAACGGGTGTTCCGGTGCCAGGCGGTAATCGGGGATCAGCGCACGCGCGTCGAGACGCCGACACAGGCGCGACACCAGGGCGGCGTGCGCGTTCGGGAAGCGGAAGGCGAACGAGCCGCCATGCAGGTAGAGGATGACGCGTTCGTCCCGACTCCCGGGCAGGGTGATCCACTCGGCCGGAACGCCGTCACAGTCGACCGGCGTCCGCAGCACGTCAGGGGCGACCTGGAAATAACGCGCGTCGATCTCCTCGTACTCGCGGCGCAAGGCTGCGATATCGGATTCTCGCGAGACTCGCCTGTGTGTCGTCAGACGCAGCAGGGCGTTCAGCGCGCGTGTTTGCCAACTGGGGCGCAGGTCGATGGTGTGGTGGTAATCCGCTTGTTTATCCATGGCTGTCGAGTCCATGGTACTCGAGCGACGCGCCAATACGAACGGTCACCTTGGTAGGGCAACAGGAGCTGCCATGGCGCGCGGTGAAGATGCAAGGTTCGGGATGGGCGCGCAGGCGGTAGCCGAGGATTGGCCGGTGGGGCCTGTCGCTGGGCCCTATATCGCTCTGATCCCCCGGCGCTCGCGCATCGCGCGTCCGACGCCGGCAAGATCCTCATCGCTCAACAAGCGTGCCGCCATTGGCAGGAGTTCCCGTTCCTCGCGCTCGATGTGGCGCTCGTAGCGACCGGCCAGTGCCTCGACATCGTTGGTGAGCAGCGGCACGCACTCGCCGGCGGCGACTTTTTCGAGGATGCCGCGCAGGTGGCGCCAGCACGCTTCCAGTGCGCGGTGATCGGCCTTCAGGCCGTCGATCATTTCGCGCAGGCAGATGGCGTCCGATCCGGCCATCGACTCGATCAACGCCGGGAAGAGGTCGTCTTCCTCGTCGGCGTGATGGTGCAGCGCCGAGGTGTCGAAGTAGCGCACCAACCGGACCGCGGTCGTCCGCCCCTCTTCGTCGGCGCCACGGCCCAGCAGGTGCGGAACCAGGCGCCTCAAGGTCGCGCATTGTGTCTGGATCCTGCCGTGGCAGGCGGAAAGCATTTCCAGCGGCGCCTCTGTTCCAGCGCTGGGTGCGGAAAATCCCGGAATATTCGCCGTCACTTCAAGCTCTCGTTACTCGTTACTCGTTACTCGGTGCACGTTGCGCAACTGCCCGACGCCGGGCCCGGAGACTCCACGACGCCCCGGCATCGTGGCTTCAAGATCGAGCGCTGTGCAAAACACTGGCCAGGCAGGTTCAGCCGATGTGCTCGATTCGTGGCAGAGAGAACGCCGGGGTCAAGACAACGAGCAGGCCCGTCTACTCCTGCATGGCCATGAGCTCCTTGTCGGAATAGCGCAGGCGCAGAGCCAGCACCTTGGCAACCGCCTCGACCAGGTGACACGCGAGTCGCTTGTGTTCCTCTCTGATCTTGTCGAACTGCTCGCGTTGCAGGACAAACATCTCGGTATCTTCGACTGCCCTGGCGTCGTTGAAACGCGTCATTTGCGAGAGGAAGGCCATGCCGCCGAAGAAGTCACCACGTCCGTAGGTCAAGGCGTGGTGACCGGGCATTCCGTCACCGGCCGGCAGGGTGATGCGGACCGCGCCCTTGCGAATCAGGAACAGCTCATTGCCGGGATCGTTGAACGAGTACACCTTGTCGCCTTTGGCGATCGAGCGCCGCTCGAAGCAGGCTTCGAGATCGATAAGTGTCTCCTCCTTGTGATCCTGGAAAAGCTCGAGATCGACGAGTTCCAGCGGCGCAACCTGGGCCTCCTGTTCCGGGTCGTGGCCCAGGATCTGATCTTCAATCCACTCCACAGCGTCGTCGAGTTCCGGGAAGACCTTGACATGCTCGCTGCGTGTCGTCAGCACCATCTGCTCGAAGAGCTCGCCGATGTTGCGGCCATTGGGCAGGGTCTGCGACAGGTTGCTGAAAATCAGGAAGGCGCCACGTTCTCTCAGCGAGTCCCGGATCTGCTCCAGCAGATGCACGGCCGTGACGTCGACCGACTGCACGCGCCGCATATCGAGCACGAGGTACTTGCGCGTGCTGACTTCCGCTTCAAGCGCCAGGTACAACTGATCCTTGGTGCCGAAGAAAAGGCTGCCCTGCAGTTCCAGAATGGCCGTCTGCTGCCCCTCTTTCTCGAGCACTTCCATGTCCTCACGCAAGCGCACGCGCTTCGAGAAGCGATTGCTGCCGTCAACCTTGCTGCGGATCACCGTGCTGCTCAGTTGCTCACGGATGAACAGCAGCATCGCCAGAACAATGCCCACGCCCGATGCCGCGATCAGGCTGTAGCCAAGGGCCACGGCCACCACCGTCAGGACCACGAAGAAGTCGAAGCGCGTCCATGGCGACTCCAGCAGGTGCAGGCTGTCCCGGTCGATCATGCGAATCCCGACGATGATCAGGATAGCCGCCAGGGAAGCGACGGGAATCCAGGCAATGAGAGTTCCCAAGGCGAGGAAGGTGATCAGCGACAGCACCCCTTCGATCACCCCCGATATACGCGTCTGCCCGCCGCTGGTGAGATTGACCAGCGTTGCCCCCATCTGTCCGGCGCCAGGCATGCCGCCGACGCAGGCTGAAGCAATGTTTCCGGAACCCTGCGCGATCAACTCACGGTTCGAATCGTGGCGGCTGCGGGTCATGGTGTCTAGAACGACACAGGTCTTGAGCGTATCGATCGACAGCAAGACGCCCAGCGTCAGCGCCGTTCCCAGCAGCGCACCGATCTGGCTGAGCTTGAGCTCGCCGATCTCCTGCCAGCGGCCGGTAATTGCCTGCACCATACTCGACGCCGAGCCGCCGAGCGGGCCAATGATCAGGCTGTTGCCTTCCATGACCAGCAAAGAGTCATCGACCGTGTAGGCGATCGCGAAGTAGGTGATTACCCCGCCCAGCAAGCCGAGAATGGCCGCCGGCACCAGGCGCGTGACCCGCGGCGCGCCGAGCATTACGGCCATTGTTACGGCGCCGATCAGCGCCGTTTGCCAGTGCCACAGATCGGGCCCGATCAACACCCGCCACCAGGACGTGCCATCCATGACCCCCATGAATTTTGGGATCTGGCTGCCGATGATGATCAGGCCGACGCCACTGAGGTAGCCACTGACGACCGGAAACGGGATGTACTTGATCAAGCCGCCGACGCCCAGAAAGCCGAGCAGTAGCTGGACGATCCCGCAGACCAGCCCGAGGGCGGTTAACATCAGGACGATGAAGGTGGCCGGAACGCCATTCTGTACCAGCTCGATGGCGAAGGCCGAGCACACCGCCGCCGCCGGTGCACAAGGCGCCGTGATCAGGCGATTGGTCCCCCCGAGCGTCGGCGCGACCAGGCCAAGAGCAGTGGTCCCGAGAATGCCCGCCAGCGCGCCCAGGCCGGCGTACTCGGGGCCGATGGCTGCGTAGATGGTGACGCCAAAAGCGATCGCCGACGGCAGGGCGACCAACATCGACGCCAGACCACCCCAGAAATCGCCCACGAGTTTGTCGTTCTTAAGATTCAATGCCACTTCCATGCCCTAGGGCCTCCCACGATGCAGGCAGAAAATTGCCTTGCTGCAGTCCATACGGTCTCCAGCAAGGCCAAAAACACAGCCCTGGCCAATTGCCCAAGCTGCGTCGGGTGCTATCACATACATTGTGTCGTAACCACTCGGGAGCCCCAGCCAAGGCCGGAAACGAGCTTGTCGCTACGGGACGACATGAGCGTACCGGGGTTTATCCGGGAGCGCACGTCGGTATTCAGCAACCAGTACGGGACTTCACCAGAGCAACCTTTCCGGCCAGCCACACGCTGCAGATGGCCATGCTGGTCAACGTATTCACCTGTGGTGTGCTTCGATGCTCGTCGCAGGAACTATCAGCACTGCAGGATAGTCGCCTGCAGAAGCAACTGACAAAGCCCGCGGACAGGCAGGGGCGGGGATCGCACACAACTTTTGGCAAGTGGATAGAGCACACACTGTGCCACCATCAGTTCGTTCCGAAGTTATTGCACTCAATCAGCTACTTAGCAGTGAACCCTTGACCAGTACGGAGCCTCTCAACGGTAAAACAAAACGAACGTGCAGCGCGCATCTTAACGGCACCATCGGGACATTGGGTACTTTATTCAGCGTCTTGCGTGATCCTCAGGGGCTTTCGCATAGAGCGCAACGTTACACCCCCGCGTCGACCCGCGGCGACACGCGTCCGCCAAGCCTTGCCGTCGGCCCACCGGCGGACGCGAGTTCGGCCACCTTCGCTTGGCGATCACCAGCCCCACCGGCGTGCTTTGCGCGGCGGTTGCAGCGCATGCGTTTTCACTGATCCCGCCATGGCACGGGATGCTGCTGAAAGTCATTCAGCGAATCGCGGATCTCCGGTAACAAACGTCTGGTCTGCCCTTCCAGCCAGCCTCTGATGGTTTCGCCAGACTCTCCTGGCAGGGCTTCTTCGGTCAAGGAAACCGCTGTCGCCAGGTCGTTCAAGCGCCCGAGTCTGTCCTGCAGTGCGCAGGCCGAGAGGTGGTAGTGGCGTAGCATTTCACCCGGAAAGAGCGGGGCGAAGAATTCGAGTGCGTAACGTAACCGCTTGTACGCGACGCGCAGCCGATGGCGTGCTGCAGCGTCACCGGGAAGCGTTTCTGCCGCCCGCCGACGAGCCCGCTTCGCCCGCTTCTCGAGACAAGTGGGCGCAAAGGCGTCGAGTCGACGTGCATCGCGGTCGGGAAGTGCCAGCACCGCGGCAGTGAAGTCGAGCAGCAAGCGCGAGTAGTCGTCTGACTGAAGCGCGCTACGCGCGGCGTCGCGATTGATCGCACAACGTTGCTCGGCATAGTTCGACAGGCGAGCGTTTTCGGCACTCTCCGGAAAGGCGGCAGCGATGGCCGGCAAGGTCTCGGTCAGAAACACATCCCAGTTACGCGCTTCACCGAGTTTCCCGGCCAGCGTCTGCCACTGCGGATAAAAGCTGTTCACGAACGCCTCCGGCAGCAAGGATCGCCAGATACGAATCGCCGAACGTAGACGGCGAATCGCCACCCGAGCCTGATGTACGAACTCCGGATGGCTGCTCTCGCAGACACCAGGCTCGTTGCCTTGCAGATGCTTCAGGCAAGCCAGCGCAATGGTGCGAAAGGCGGCGTTGGCGGTCATCCCGGCATGGGTCCGGGCGGGAACCGCCTTGACCGCCCGCAGCGACCAATCTGCCAAGGCCCGGTAGCCGCGCTGGATGTTGGTGCTGGCGTCCGGGTGGAGTGACAAGTCGCTCTGCAACGCACTGACCGCGGAAAACAGGTCCCCAGCAGAACCCGAAAGGAGTTCGAGGTCGATCTCGCAAATCACCTGACGTCGCCCCTCGCTGACGATCCAGCCACGGTCAAGCGCCAGCGCAATGCGCACGCCGGTGCGTGGTTCAAGCAGCCAGGTGCTGCGGGTAAAGCTGGTGGTGAACGCCGGTTGCAAGTCCTGGCTCAAGGATTCCAGCCACAGGCGAAAACCCCTGTCGGCGACATGCGAGAAGTCGAACTCGCCAGGCTCGCCGGCGACGTCCCACTCCGTACGTCCCGCGTCTTCGCGATCGCCCGAGGCAGTCTTGCCGACCGAGGCGAACCAGCCCGAGCCCGTCTTGCGATACTGCAGGACGACCTGCTCACTTTGCAGGCGCAGGTCTGGCGTGTCGTAATAGGTCGTAATGACGCGTTCTCGACTCGGCACCGCGTCGCTCAGCAGCGGATGCTTGGCCAGGCGACTGGCCACGCCGGGCGTTAGTGAAAGTTTGAGTTCGGTTTCGACGTTCATCGGGAAAGCCCCTGAGAATTGGACTGGCACATTCGTCACTTCAAAGGGGGCCAGGTCGAACCGCCTCGTGCGAACGCGGATGAAATGACCCCTTGTTTCTCAGATAACGCAAGAGCCGTGTCACTCAGTGTCGGGCGCAACTCCTTCAGGAACCAGGCGCGGAACATTTATCGGGAAGCGCGGCGAGAGACGTCTGCAGCTGGGCGACCGGCGACGACGGTGGTCTATGCTGGAAGGCGGCAACGTGCACTGCATCAGCCCGGACGGTCTCTGTGTTAGGCACGACAGGTTGCGACGTGGCAGCCGAGTGGCGACAGCGCCACTCACCAAACGCAGCCGAGGGCCCTGGAGCCCTCGGTCTTCGGACTCATGCACACCACGACGGCATTCAGCAGAGCTTGACGACGATATCGAGCAGCGTGCTGTTGCAGATATTCAGGCGATCTCCAGCCCGGCTCAACTGCGTGTAGATTTCCTTGCGCCTGAAGATGTTGTGAAAGTCGTTGTCGTTGAACAATTCAGCCAGGGCGCAGCGGTAAGTTCGGGCGAGGCTTTTCAGCGCTTTGTCGGCTTTTTCGGCGTCTGCCCGGCCTCCTTGCGGATCGCTCCCCAGGCGGCCATAGCCCGCGGCGACCGCTTCCACCCCGGCCTTGAGGTACACGGCCATTTCCAGGCAAGCCTTGTCCGGCTTCAAGGCGAGAACCTCGCTATGCATTTCGACGACAATTGAATGGCAGCTGTTGATGATCTCATCGAGATTGATGATCGCCCGGTGCAGGTCTTCGCGGTCGATGGGAGTCGAAAAGGCTTCGTTCAACAGGGTCAGGTTGCGCACCTTGTGCCGATCACCTTCACGCTCGGCCTCGACGAGCTTCTTGCTTGCCTGCTGACTGTCGCTGCCCATGTATTCGACCAGCAGGCTGGCAGCGTCATTGACATGCGCACTTTGCGCGGCCAGCAGCGCAAAGAAATCCGGGACCTTCGGAAAAACACGCTGCATGATCCGGCGCGTGAAAGAAGATGCTGCAATGTCTACGTCCGACATGATTGACCTTTGCGATGGTTGAATTAACGAGGGTAAACGTCTGCATCACGGGCAGCATTGCGGCGGCGAGGCGCGGGCGGCAGGGCGTGGCCATCCGCGCTGGTGGCATCCCCAGGCGCTGCACGCAGGGGTGCCGCAGCATCGAACCGACGGGCGCGGTGATGCCTCCGACTGCGCCTCGCGGCAAAGAATTGTCGAGTCCGCCCCCATGTCCAACTGATATCTCTCCCAAAATATCGGACCGACTGCTGTTCGAATGCGACCTGCATGGCCTGCAGCAGGCTTCAGCAACCGTTCTGCATGGCGCTGATCGGTGTAACAAAAGCATCATCTGTGCCAGTGCCATCGCGCATGAGAGAGGAATAGAAACCCTGTTAAAACAGAGCGTTGGGACCATGATCATGGTGGCGCCGCAGCGATCATGGGGTGCAACAAAATACACCGACAATTAGGCGATTGACATGGTAAATGGCCGGCACAGCGCTTCACGCGGCGTACGTACACGCTTGTCGGTGCTGCGTTACGCCGGCAAGACGTTACGCCGGGACCAACGATGCATGCTGGCTACGTGGTCAGTGGTAATGGCGGGTCGAAAGGTGACATCACGTGAAGGTGGCCTCGGCGCAGCAGAGGGGAGAGTCGCCCTCCCGGACTGCGCGTGCCACCGCTCTTGCTTCGCGGCGCCAGCTCCCGCAGCGCGTTCGACGGCTCAGGAGTTCGCTTGCATCGCCCGCCGTGCCAGGCGTCTGTTGAGCGCCGGACGGGATAGTCCGAGGAGTGTCGCGGCCACGCCCTGATTGCCTTTGGCGCGTCGGAGGGCCTCCTGAACCATTGCCTCCTCGACCTCGTCAAGGGTTGGAAAGCGTCCGGGGATGACGATCGGCAGCCCGTCAGAGGCCTCGGCGGTCGGAAAGTCGGCATGCGTCTGCTGCTGCTTCTGAATGGCCTGGCGAAAGCTGTCCATGGCCAGCACCGAACCACCGCGATGCAGGGCCATGGCGTTGAACACCATCGCCCGCAGCTCGCGCACGTTACCCGGGAAATGGTAATTCGAGAGCAAGGTAATCAGCTCATTCGATGGTTGGGGTGCGGGCTTGTTGATCGCTGTCGCCGCCTCGTCGAGAAAATGCTGCAGGAGCAGCGTGATATCTTCCGTGTGCTGGCGTAGCGGCGGCACTTCGACCTGGTGTACCGAGAGGCGAAAAAAGAGATCGGAACGAAACTGCTTCTGGCGCATCAGCTGGGCAAGATTGTGGTTGGTCGCGCAGACGACGCGGGCGTCGCTCGGGCGAGCCACGTCGGAGCCCAGGGGGAAGTACATGTGTTCCTGCAGCAGGCGCAGGAGTTTGACCTGCGAGGCCATCGACAAATCGCCAATTTCGTCGAGGAAGAGGGTGCCGCCGCTGGCCTGCGCGATCAGGCCGGCACGGTTCTCGTCGGCACCGGTGAAGGCGCCTTTGCGGTGGCCGAAGAGGGTGTCCGAAAACAGCGTGTCATCGAGGCCGGCGACATTGAGCTGCACGAACTGTCCGGCCAGGCCGCTGAGTTTGTGCAGGGCATGCGCGAACATCTCCTTGCCGGCGCCGGTTTCGCCAGAGATCAACACCGGCTCGGCAGAAACAGCGACCGCCTCGACGTACTGAAAGAGCGCCCGCATCTTGCGGCTGTTGGTGACGATGCCGGAAAATGCTTCGCCGTGCTGCAGGCAGTCCGAGAGCAGATAGTGCTTCAGCACCCCCATCTGACGGCGTAGCGACTGTACCTCGAGGGCGTGCCGGACACTGGCGACCAAGCGGCTTTCCTCGACTGGTTTGACGAGGTAGTCGAAGGCTCCCTCTTTCATGCTCAGCACCGCGGTCTCGACATCCTGCGCGGCGGTCATGACGATTACCGGCAGCTCCGGGTAGAGCTGGATGATCTTTGGCAGCAGCTCGTTGCCAGCGACATGCGGCATGAAGAGGTCCAGTAGAACGGTACTGGCCGGTTGCCGCTCAAGCGCCGGCAGCAGCTCCCGACTGTCGTCGAGCAGTTCAACGTGGGCCACCCCGGCGCTGTGCAGCACTGCCGCCGTCGAGTGCAGGACCGACTGGTCGTCATCAACGAGGAAGACCGGCAAGCCGGCAGGGGACTTATCTTTCATTCACTGCTCCTTGGTGACCGGCAAATCAATACTTACCGTCGTTCCAGAACTCTTGTTTGGCTCGAACCGCAAAACGCCGCCGTGCTTCTCGACGATCGACGACGAGATTGACAGACCCAGCCCGGTGCCACCATTTTCGGCTTTGGTGGTGAAGAAAGGTTCGCCGATCTGGGCCATGACCGCGTCGCTCATGCCGGTGCCCTGATCCTCGACGCGGATGATGATCCGGCTGCCGCTGCTGTCCAGTCTGGCAGAAACCCGCACCGAGCAGCCTCGATCCGGCAACGCCTCCAGGGCATTGACGATGACGTTGATCATTACCTGTTCAAGTTGCTGGACATTGCCCCTGACGGGCGGCAAGTCCTGCGGCAGATCCAGCGTCAGGCAATCGCTGTGCTTTCGGATGCGGGCGTCGAGCAGCGTCAGCACCGCCTTCAGGATTTTCGCGATGTCCGCGAGTTCGTCCATGTGCCCTTGATCCTGCTTACCCAGGTGGCGCAGATTGCTGATGATCTTCTGAATCCGCCTGGCGTTTTCACCGACGTCGGCCATGCCGCGTGAAATGGCCGCGCGCGCCTGCGCAAAATTCAAGCCGGCCAGCAGAAAATCTCCCTGCTCACGTTCGTACTCGGCAAGGATCGGCAGGGCGTCCTGCCAGATGCGGGTCAACAGGGCCGCATTGGCCGTGATCGCGTGATTGGGGTTGCTGATTTCGTGCGCAATCCCTGCCGACAGCACGCCGAGCGATGCCAGACGCGCGCTACGGATCGCCTGCCACTGCAGTTTTCGGTTCTCGGTGATGTCGGTAATCACCACCATCGCCGCCAGCACCGTATTCTCGGCATTCGCCGAACTGATCGGTACCATCCGGATTTCCCACCAGGTGGTGTCATCGGCAGTGTACTGGCAGTGTTCGATTTGGCCGCCGGCAAATACCTGTCGCAGCTTTTCAAGGTAGGCGTGGCGGACATGTGGTGGCAGAGCCAGCTCGGATCGCTTCTCCCCAGCACCACCAATCGAGTACGGCAACGGCCGGTTGGCGAACAGGATCCTGGCCTGGTCATCGACGGTGAAGATCAAGTCTGGCGAGTGATTGAACAAGGTTCGCAACTTCGCTTCCGAGTCGCGCAGCGCGTCCTCGGCCAGCTTGTGCTCGGTAATGTCCTCACAAAAGCCGACGATACGGCTCAAGTGACGGCCCGGCGCCCGCACCGGGAAGCCGCAGACGCGCAGCCAGCGCAGATCCCGCTGGCCCCGGTGGCCACCAGACACCGGCAGAATCAGCTCGAAACGCCCGGCATCCGCCTGCAGGTCGGCGATCGACTCGCGCAGCACGCGTCGGTCTTCGGGGGCGAAAACGTCGAGCAGCAGCGAGGGTTCGGCATTGTCCAGCCCGGCCTCATCACCCGCGATTTTCCGGAATGCGGGGCCGATATACTCCAGCCGCGTCGCTTCGGCGTTGGTCGCCCAGAAAACGACATCGACCGTTTCCGCCAGCTGGCGAAGCAGTTCTTCGCGCTCGAAAATCGTCTTTGTGAGGCGGCTTCGATTGTCCAGTTCGCGGCGACTGCGCACCAGGTAGAAACTGAGCAGGGCCGTAAACAGGAGGCCGCTGACCATCACCAACCAATGCGCTTCGGTCAACGCCTCGGCGCTGCGAAAGGTATGTGTGGCGACGCCGGTGACGGTCCAGCTGCGGTCGCCGACGTTGATCGTGGCCACCATCCGTGGCTGATTCTCGTCCTGCTCCGGCAGCATGCCGGCGGCGGTGGCGGTGGAGCCCGGCTCCAGACGGCTCGCGTAAAAGTGGAGGAACTGGGCGTCGTCGCCAGCTGTCTCGTCGCGCACCAGGACCTCGACGCCGCGTGGTTCGAGGAGTCCGATGGCGACATGGACCAACTCCTCGATGTCAAATACGCCGACCACGAAACCCAGAGGGGCCGCGCCGCTGCGCACGTTTGCAGGCGCATTGATCGGCAATACAGCGTAGATGACGGACAGGCTTTCCTGATCGGGACGCGGCAGCGCCATGCGTCCGCTGACAGCGAGCTTGCCGCTTGTCCTGGCCCGCTCGAATACTGCTGCCAGGTCGCTGTTCGCGTTCAGGTCGACGCCGGTCTTCAGCCCGGAAGGCGCCCGTGACGCGGCCAGTACCACCGGGATCCGCGCTCGCTGCTCGCTGCCGCTGGCTGCCGGATCAGTGCTTGCCGCAGCGGCGCTTGCCGGCACGCGCTCGGCGCCGGTTGGTGACGGCTCCTGCCGCGGCGCGACCAGCAGTGGCGCCCACAGCAGGCTCGCGATGTACGGCCGACGCTGCAAGATGGAATCGGCAAATACGCTGAACTCGCTGTCGTCGATTTCCTGCGCTGCATAGAATAGCCCGCGAATTTCCAGCAGCGCGTCGAGGCCCTGATTGACAACCGCCCGCACCGATTCGATGCGATCGCTGGCCGCCCACTGGAATTCCTTCAGGTGGCTGGTCTGCAACTCCTCCCGCACATTCCACGACGACAGGCAGGTCAGCAGAATCCCACCGATCGCCACGGCATAAGCGGCGGCATATTTTCGCAGCTGGTCGAACATGGACTGTCATCAGGGTCGGGCGGTGAAAGGCGGCGTGGCAGTAAGCGCGAGAACCGTCACAAGTGTCGGCCGGCAGCTTAGCAGAAAGCGTAAGGCGTGCGGGAGAGCGGCGATCCCGAGGGGGGGCATCGGCCTGGCATCGGATCATCGCCCGCGGCTCGTCAGAGTGCTCCGCCAGAGAGCCGTCGCGGCACGCCGGGTTGCGGGTGTCGCCAGGGTGTAACGATGCGTCTCTATGCGCCATGCCCTTGAAGATCACGCAAGACACTGTATTAAATACAAAACCTCTATATTTGCAGGTGTTGTGGAACGTTTATCGTTCGTATTGTTGCACCCTGTCGGCGCTTCGCCTGGCTTGGCTGTCCGCCGCCATGTTCCTGATTTGGCGCGAAAACCGCGTGGTGGGGGTTGATGGCACGCTATGTGCTTCATCAACGGGTGGGCTTCGCGGGGGAGACACGCGCGATTCTGCAAGGGGAGGAATCGTCACATTCGCTGGCTCGATCTGTGACAGCGGCGCCAGGAACTGCCGCAACGCTGTCAGGTGGCGACCAATTAGCCATCTGCGTCGAGCAACAATGTGGGCGGCAGCGTCTGGGCCGTTCGCCAACCGGCATTCCTCTGATATCAATTTCAATTACGTGAGCATCTCTACGGGTGCAACAGGAGAATGTAATGGACACCAGCAAGCTGCGCTTATTCCACAGCACCAAGGAAGTGGAAACACACTTCGATTCCTTTCTGGATACCGTTTCCCAGGGCGGGATCTCCTTCCGTTCGGCTATCGGGGTGTATTTGGAGGCAGGCGGGAATGGCGACCTGTCGGCCAAACTGAAGCAGCTCAACGACCTGGAGCACAAAGGTGACGAACTGCGTCGCCAGGTCGAGCACGAACTCTACACCCTGGCGCTGATCCCCGACTTCCGCGGCGACGTGTTGAGTCTGCTCGAAGATCTGGACTGCCTGCTCAATGTCATGGAAGAGACGATGGTGTCGTTCGACATCGAAAGGCCCGCTTTCCCCCCGGAACTGCACGCCGACCTCCGGCAACTGGCCGAAAGCGTCGCCCTGGCCGTCGAGAGTACCGTGCTGGCGTCGCGGGCCTTCCTGCGCGACATTCAATCGGTTCGCGATCACCTGCACAAGGTGATGTTCTATGAAAAAGACGCCGACCGCGCATCCGACAAGCTGAAACGCGCCGTCTTCGCTTCTTCCCTGCCGCTGGCCGAGAAGTTGCACCTGCGCCGCTTCATTGACGCGATCGACCACATCGCTGATGAATCCGAGGACGTGGCCGACTGGCTGGCGATCTACACCATCAAGCGCTTGGACTAAGGCCAGGGAGAAGCCCAAATCATGGATCCTACGATATTCCTCTACCTGTCCAGCGGCTTGTTCCTGGGTTGGTCGCTGGGGGCCAACGATGCCGCCAACGTCTTTGGCACGGCGGTCGCCTCGCGGATGGTCAAGTTCCGGACGGCTGCGATCATCCTGACGCTTGGCGTGATTCTCGGTGCCATCGTCAGCGGTGCCGGAGCAGCGCACACCTTGTCGAAGCTCGGCTCGATCAACGCGCTGGGCGGCGCCTTCATGGTCGCTTTTTCGGCCGCGGCCGTCGTCGCCTGGATGACCATCGTCGGTCTGCCGGTGTCCACCACCCAGGCCGTGGTGGGAGCAATCATCGGCTGGAACCTGTTCACCGGTTCGGTCACCGACTACACCGTCTTCAAGACCATTTGTGCCACCTGGATCGCCAGCCCGGTGCTCACCGGCTTCTTCAGTTACTTCATCTACAAGGGGGTGATGAAGCTACTTGCCAAGTCGCAGATTCACATCATTCGCCTGGATGCCTTGACCCGCATTGGTCTGGTCATTGCCGGCGCCCTCGGTTCGTACTCGCTCGGCGCCAACAACATCGCCAACGTCATGGGGGTGTTCATCGGCGCCAATCCGTTCAAGGATTTTCACGCTGGCGTGTTCGAGTTCTCTGGCTTGCAGCAGCTGTTCTTGCTCGGCGGCATCGCCATTGCCGTCGGCGTCTTCAGCTACGCCCAGAGGGTGATGATGACCGTGGGAACGTCAATCGCCCCGCTGACCCCGGTCGGTGCCTTCGTCGTCATCATCTCGACATCCCTGGTGCTCTTCCTCTTCGCTTCGGAAGGCCTGGAGTATGCGCTGGCTTCCATCGGCCTGCCGACGATCCCGCTGGTACCGGTCTCGAGCTCGCAGGCGGTGGTGGGCGGGGTGATCGGTATCGGGCTGATCAAGAACTCCAAGAACATCAAGTGGAGCGTGGTCGGACGCATTGTCATAGCCTGGATTCAGACCCCGCTGGTCTCGGCGCTGGTTTGTTATGTCTTCCTGTTCTTCCTGCAAAACGTCTTCGGCCAGACCGTCTACAACCCGTCGGAGTACCGTCTTTCCGAGCAGGTGCTGGCGCATCACGCCGATACGGTGGACGCCAAGGCGCTTTCTGCGGTCACCGACAAGAGCTTCACGACCTCGGGCAAGCTGATGAGTGCGATCGACAAGGCCATGCCGGACTTGCCGTACAAGACCAGCCTGAAGCTTGTCGACGACTCCCTGGTGGAAGCAATCACGGTGGATCCGGACAAGTTCGCGGCCCTGGAAAAACTGAAGGTGATTGAGCCGGAGCGCATGGAAGCTTTGCGCAGTTTGAGTGGCAGGACCTTCACCTACCGTTGGGAACTGGTTCAGGCGCTTGCCGACGGCACGCCCGAGTGGAAGTTCAAACCCAAGACCGTTCTCAACAAGCCGTACAACAAGGAAATCCAGAAGGACCTTGATCTGGTGATGGATGCCTACATTGCCAAAATGAAGTAGTCAGCTTAGCGGAAAAGAAGGGATGGGCAGCTTTGCACTTGTGCGCGCCATCGCGCACGCGAACCGCCAGACGGAGCCTGGACATAAGGCAGCTGGAGCTGGGGGTGTGCTTGCGGCACTGGCAAGGGACGGCATGCCGGCCTTGCTGGACGCCGAGGCACACCCCCCCGTCCGCAGCGTCGACTCTCCTGTCGGCGACGTGGCCGAAGTGGCTGCGCCGGCAGGGGAGATCAGTCGCCGTCGTGAAATCGCCCTTGACGTGATCTGGCGCTCGCGCCAGGACGGTTTGCCCTTCTCCTTCCTTGCCTTCGATGGCGAGTATGGGCACTTGCCTTGGCTCCCCGGCGAATTGGACAGCGCCGGGGAAACCTTCCTGGCGGAGATCCATCGGGATCTGGCCGTTTATCTTGACGATCCAACACCCGTCCTGGCGAATGGCCGATCGTCGCAGGTGCGCGCGTCACTACGCCTGCGCACCCGGGCAGCGCCTACTTCGGCGACCGCCTGGATGTCCGTTCAGCCGACCTCACAATGGCGCCGGCTGGCGATCAGCGACGGCAGGAAGAACAAAGTGAGGGCCGACTATCTGGCCCAGCGGGTATGGGTCTGGGATGGCAAATCCCCCTTGGTTAGCCGTTGGCATCTGCTGGTGTGCCGGCAAGTTGATGGCGAGTGGCTCAGGTTCTGCTTGTCGAATGCCGAACCTGACGCTTCCGTGTGCCATCTGGCGAAGATCCTCGAGCGCGCATTTTTGTCGCGAGATTCTTCGACAACGCCGAGAGCGCGTAGCGCATGGCACTGGTGATGGTCGAGGCAATGCTCTTTTCCGGGGCAATACCCGTGGCTGGCGCGGATTCGTTGCGCCGAAGCACGATGAAAATGTAAGCCAGCGGGGGCGCTCCCCGCCTGGCGTGCGCACTCTGTCCTCGCGGTCACTTGTGCGCCGGGCCAGACCAGACGATGGCCAGGCACGGCGCGGTGCCGAGGGGCGAAGCCGGCCATGCACATCACCCAACACTCCGACTACTACTCCCGACGGCCCGCGCTGAGATGGGATTCGACACGGCGCCCGGCGACTGACCTCAGCGCTTCACGCCGTTGAGCGCCCAGTCGTAGTCGATGTAGTCGATCTCTGCCTGGCCCTGGCGCACCTTGGCCTGGTCGCTGGGTGCGCTAGCCAGTAGATCGGCGTAGTTGCCGAGGAACTGCTTGAGCGAGGAGCTGCCCGGGAGCTTGCGCTCGAAGTCCTTACCGTACCACTTGAAGATCTCGGAGACGGCCAGCGTCTGCGTCGCCGGCTGGTAGCGATTGCGCGAACGGTCGGCGAGGAAGCGCCGCGTCTGCTCCTCGAGCTGGGCATCCAGCCGCTCGGCGACGAATGCTTCCTCGCGCAGCATCGGGCAGCCGACGGAGGCACAATTCACCGCGAAATGGATGCGGGGATCGTCATAGGCGCCGGGCTTGCGGATGGTGTCGTGCTCGATCCAGTCGAGATGACGCGGCTCGCCGAACAGGGTGAAGAACTTGCGCTTCCAGGGGCTGTTGAAGATGATGTTGCCCAGGTCTCGGATCGAGGTCAGGTCCGGATACTTGCCGAGAATCAGCTCGACGGTGAAGCCATTGTAGGCGTTGATCAGGAACGCCAGCTGTTGTGGCTTGGTCCAGGAATCGAACTGCGCGCGCGTTACCGCCGACAGGCTGTCGAGGTAGGCCTGCAGTGCCGCCCGCTCTTTCGCCACAGCGGCATAGTCTACCTGCGACGTCTTGCCGCCGTCGATGAGGACGACGTGCTGCTTGAGCAGCGCACTCCACGCGGCATGGCTGTGGTCGAACGCGGCACTGGCCGAGAGTGGCAACAAGGCGAACGCGATGGCGAGAATCCGGTTCTTCATGACATCTCCAAAGCCGGCGGTAAGCTAGCGCACTTCCCGGAAAAAGGCTCGCCCCACCAGTGGCAGGCGCAAACGGTGACAGAGCAGCAGCAAGCCCACCCGCATCAGGCTGGCCCAAACGCCCATCTGCTCGAATTTGCGTGAATCGGTGATCACCTCTTCGCGCAGCAGGACCGGTGCGGTGGCGGCGCGCAAGCGCTCGCCGAAGGCCACGTCTTCCATGACATCGCACAACGGGAAGCCGCCGAGGCGCTCGAACAGCGTCCGCCGCACGAAGAGCGCCTGGTCGCCGAAGGCGATTTTTGTGAACTGGCTGCGATAGTTGTCCAGGCGCGATATCAGTCGCAGACGCCAGTCGTCGCCCGAGAAGCGGTGTCTGAAGGCGCCGGCCAGGACGCTCTCGGGAAGGGCGGCGATACGTGCCAGAGCCACCGCTGGCAGCAGGGTGTCGGCATGCAGGAAAAGCAGCCAGTCCCCACGAGCGGCCGCGGCACCGGCGTTCATCTGTCGCGCCCGGCCCCGGTCGGCGTTCAACACCTGGACACCCTCGGTCGCCGCGGCAATGGCGGTGGTCGCGTCGTGGCTGCCTCCGTCCACCAGCAGTACTTCCAGGGGTCGCTGCAGCAGGACATTGGCCAGCGTGGTGCCGATCCGCGCCTCTTCGTTGAAGGCCGGAATGATGACCGAGATCATGGCGTCTCGCCGGGCTGGATCGACGCCGGGATGTGGGTGGCGACCGCGCTCCGGAAACTGCCTGCGGGGACGCCGCAATCATCGTGCGTGTCCTCACTGTCCGCGAGTTCGCGCTGCAACAGGCGCCAATAATCGGCCCCGGCCCCGGCCCCAGCCGCCACAAGCGCCAGCCGCTCGCCAGCGCGCATCAGAGCGGTGACGTGCCAGAGGATCGGTGAGCGGCGGGGGGCAGGGGGCATGGCGGGTGCGAGCCTGTTGGTTGCGAGCTGAGCATTGATCCGTCAGTCGTTCCGGGACGTCGATCCTTACAGCAAGGGCGATTCGATCGCGTGCAACAGGACGCCGACTCGGGGAAAGCGCACGATGCTGATGCAGCGGGTAGCCGCGCGCCAAGGCGGCGGCTGTGCCCCTGGAGCATCGGATGGTCGCGGGCCGGCGCCGCAGCCAGCTGGCTCCTCGGCGCTCAACGGGTCATCCCGGCCGCCAAAGACGGCGATCGGAGCAGCGCGTGCATAGTCCGGCGTGTGTGTTTTCGGCCGATCGCGCCGCGCCGCACGCAGGGATAGCACCGCCTCAGTGTGCGGACAACTTGCCGTCGCTGAGCCTGATCGACAGCACACGATTCGCGGCCGCGACTTCCACCGCGTCGCCCCGTGCATTGATCACCGGTGGCGCCTGCATCCACACGCCGTGCCGGGCGGCGGGCGCGAGCGCGCTGATCGGCACGCCGAGCGCCGCCCGCACCGCTTCCAGGTCAAACTGGACGAGGGTGCAGCCGGCCAGGTCGAGCACCATCACCGCCAACTCGCTGCGGATGTTCAACCATTCGTCGAGCAGGACGACCTGCCCCCCGTCGCCAACGGCGAAGAAGCGCGGCCGCGGGCGGTGGGGCAGTTCCCTTGTCCACACCGCTTGGCGCTTTGACGAAGTGACACGGAACAGCGTTGCCGTGGCCCGTGCAAGATGTGGATTGGCGTCCTCGCGCAGCCGAATTTCCAGCACATAGGTGCCCGCAGGGGAACTGTGCGCTTCGAATACCGGCGGCAGGACGACCACGTCGGCGGCTGGGGCGCCAGCCCCGACGGGCGTCGCAGCCAGCGTCAACACCAACCAGCCAACCAGGGCACGGCCACGCGCATGCCACTGGGTGCCGCCGCCGCGGTCCGGCGGAGCGCGATCAACGGGCAGTCGAAGTCCTTCGTGCCAGGCCCAACCCCAGCAGCGCCAGGCCAGCGAGGGCCATCGTGCCGGGCTCGGGAACAGTAACCGTTGGGGCCAGCGAGGTGAAGCTGCTGGAGCGGGCTTCGGTGATCTGCGCGGCTGTCAGTTTTTCGAGTCCCAGACCATCCGGGTTGACGTCACCCAAGGCCTGCGCAATGACGCGGCTGCCGCCGGAGGTCATCAGGTTGTCGTTACCGCCGGCCCCGAAGTCGCTGTGTCCCAGTCCGAGGACGTGGCCGAGTTCGTGCGAGAGCGTGTCGACGCGCCCCACCAACGAAAAGTCAAAGACTTCCTGGGTCACCGCGAACCAACCGCTCGCAGTCCCACAGCCGTAAAGTTCGCCAGGGCCAAAAGTACCGCCGCAGTCGAAGAGGTCATGGACGAACCACAGATCGATGATCGACCCGGCACTGACGTGGCCGAGGTCGGCGAAGGCGTTTTCGTTCAAACGCGCGCTGCTGTTGACCTGCTGGATGCCGAGGAAGTTCACGACGAGGTCGGCCTGTGCCCAGATCTTCGTGGTGAAGTCAGCGAAGAGGCTGGTCGTCGCGCAATTGCTGCCGGCGTCATCGCAGACTTGCCAGGGCTGAATGGTCACCTGCTTGGTCGGCAAGGCCTGTGCCGGCGCCGATAGCAACAGCGCCGCAGCGGCCAGGACCGTGATGCCGGCGCGCGCAGGCCACCAGGATGAATTGAGTGCAAAAGGCAGTTGCCGGTGCGTAGTCATGTTTGTTTGCTCGGTTAGGGAAATGAGGTGATATAAGCAAATTTGATGCCAGCGCTCTGGCAGTCGACCAGATTTCTGCAAATAAATTAGGGCAAACAATGATTTGTGGACGACACGTCGAGTCGGATTGGCGTGCCAAAGCATGGCGCGGCAGCGCGAGTGTAAAGAATCTCGACACCGCTCCCGGCACGGGCGCGACTGAGGTCCTTTCGCCGTCCGCTGGAGTCCCGTCTGGGGAGTTTTGTCCGTACGCCCTGCTAGGACGCCGGCAGTCGCGGCCGGGAGCGCCAGCGCAGGGGCCAAGCAGCCGCGTGCTCAGCCGCCAGCGCGCAGCGCTTCCGCCCGAGAATCCTCGTCGCTCAAGCAACGGAAAGCGTCCACCGTGCTGAGAAACACTTGCCCGCTGAGTTGCTGCTTGACCAGGTCGCTGTGCTGCAGGCGGTCCATGACCGGTCCCTTCACTTCGGCGAGCTGGAGCTTGATTTGCTCTTCCCGTGAAATGCTGCCGGTGACCCGGGAGCCCCCCATACCGCGGCGGCTGCGACCGCCCTCGTGGGATAGCCGTAGAACGCCAATGATCTTGCGCACGAACAAGCTGCCATTCGTCAGGTAGGCCTCGGAAAGCCACCCGCGGGTGCCACGCATGTCCCGCGCGCCACGTATGATGGATGACTGTCCAGCCTGGGATCACTGTCCGGATTCGCGCGCAGCGCGTGTTCGGTTTGGCGTGTGCGCCCAGCATGGGCGCACTCTTGCGGGTGCAAGTCCCGTCGTAAGTTGATCACAGCAAATGAAGTGAAGCGCAACTGCACGGGGGTGACCAAGTGTGGTGAGGACGCGTGCATCGAAGCTGCGAGCCGATGAACAAGAACCGGATAGAAGGCGCTGCGGAGCAGGGCGAGCGGGCACGTAAGCGCGAAGCTCTCGTGATCAAGGCGAAGTGGCGTAGATCCTGCGGTTATGCAGCGAAGGAGTGCGGCCCTTACCTGGGGAGATCTCGCCTTGTGCCTGAAAGGGCGACGGTGTCGAGCCGGAGCGAGAAGTCAGCAGCGGTCGTAGTCGCCCGAGGCGTGGCCGGAGAAGGCCGAAACCGGAGGTGAAGGACCAAACGAGAAGGAATGTTTAGCCGCATGTTGATGCAGCAGATATGGCGTCAGATGCCCGCGCAAGCGGGGCGGGTGGGCGTAGCGCGCGGTGAAGCTGCGCGTGATCCTGCCAGCGACGGAATCTGCGGCGCGCGACATGAACTGGCAAACACAGGGTCAGGGCTGCTTTCGGCGGCACTGACGAGAGAGAACCTGCGACAGGCATTGAAGCGGGTGCGAGCCAACAAGGGCGCAGCGGGCGTGGATGGTCTGGATATTGACCAGACAGCACGTCACCTGGTGACTGCGTGGCCGGCGATTCGTGAAAGCCTGTTGCGGGGGACGTACCGGCCGAGTCCGGTACGTCGGGTAGCGATCCCGAAGCCTGACGGTGGCGAGCGTGAGCTTGGCATTCCGACGGTGACGGATCGGGTGATCCAGCAAGCGCTGCTGCAAGTGTTGCAGCCGATTCTGGACCCCACTTTCAGCGAGCACAGCTACGGCTTCCGTCCGGGACGCCGTGCGCACGATGCGGTGCTGGTTGCGCAGTCCTATGTGCAATCCGGTCGCCGGGTCGTGGTGGACGTGGACCTGGAGAAGTTCTTTGACCGGGTCAATCACGACCTTCTGATTGACCGCCTACGGAAGCGCATTGATGACGCCGGAGTCATTCGGCTAATCCGAGCGTATCTGAACAGCGGAATTATGAGTGATGGCGTGGTGCTGGAACGGCATCAGGGAACGCCGCAAGGCGGACCGCTATCGCCGTTGTTGGCCAATGTCATACTCGATGAAGTGGATAAGGAACTGGAACGCCGGGGCCATTGCTTCGTGCGCTACGCCGACGATGCGAATGTGTACGTTCGTAGCCGCCGTGCGGGTGAGCGGGTGATGGAATTACTGCGCAGCCTGCACGCCCAACTGCACTTGACGGTCAATGAGACCAAGAGTGCGGTCGCCAGCGTATTTGGGCGCAAGTTTCTCGGTTTCAGCTTCTGGGCGGCACCCAGGGGGAGATCAGATGCAAGGTGGCCGCCAAGCCTTTGGCGACGTTGAAGCAGCGGATCAGGCAACTGACTGGCCGCTCTGGCGGGCGCAGCATGGTTGAAGTCGTGGAAAGACTACGTCCCTATGTGCTTGGCTGGAAAGCCTACTTCCGGTTGGCGCAAACCCCGCACATCTGGCGGACGCTGGATGAGTGGATGCGTCACCGCTTGCGGGCGATCCAGCTCAAACATTGGAAATGCAGTTCGACCATCTTCCGGGAGTTAAAAGCGCTCGGTGCGACCCGCGGTGCGGCGCGCCAGGTGGCTGGCAACTCACGGCGCTGGTGGCATAACAGCGACCGGCTACTGAAGACCGTGCTGACCATCGCCTACTTTGATCGCCTCAGGGTCCCCCGGCTCTCATGACCTCAACTTCTCGAACCGCCCGGTGCGGACCCGCATGCCGGGTGGTGTGGCAGGGGCGCAGCCGCCATGGCTGTCCCCTATGCCGATCGAATACCCCCCAGCGCTCGGGCGTAAGTGGCGTTGTCGGCCTGGTAGCAGCCGCAGGAAGCGG
>NZ_JAVTWB010000273.1:0-3865 GCF_032229525.1 Accumulibacter sp.
CCGAGCAAGGCTTTCGCGGCTGGTGACCCGGCTCTGGGCTCGGACTGGCCCGGCGGCTTTCTCTGCCCCTGTCACGGATCGACCTTCGATTTCGCCGGCCGCGTCTTCAAGGACAAACCGGCGCCGACCAACCTGGAGATTCCCCCCCACAGTTACCTCACCGACAGCCGCCTGCTGATCGGCAGCGACAGGCGCGGGCAAGCCTGACGGCCCAGCCAATGACACGGCATTTCGTACCAGCACACGGCCGCTTCGCGCAGACGCCACAAAACGGATAGGAAAGGACAAATCATGCAAATCGCCGTCACCAGCCAGAACCGCAAGACGATTACCGAGCACGCCGGCAAGTGCCGCAAGTTCTGGATCTACGATGTGGAAAAGGGCGTGGTGAGCGGCAAGCGCCTGGTCGAGGTTTCCATCGAACAGAGCTTGCACGCCAGCCACCACCAGCTTGCCGAACCGCTGGCCGGAATCAATACGCTGATTACCGGCGGTATGGGCCCCTGCCTTTTTGAACGCCTGATGCAGAGCGGAATCCTTCCCGTGGTGACGATGGAGGAAGATCCCGATGCCGCCGTATCGGCGATGCTCGCTAATCGCCTCGAACGCTTGCCTGTTGCACGGGGCGGTCACTGCCATGAGCGCGGCCATTTCTCCCACGTCGCGAGCTAAACACCATGGCCACGACTTCTTCGAAGCTTGATATTGGGGCCCTGAAGCGCCTACGAATTCTCTGTGTCTCGGAAACCGGCTGGTTCGATACCGCCACTGTCTTCGACGACATCCGCGCTGCCGGCGGTGCCCAGACCGATCAATACGCCATCCCCTGGCCGCCGTTCGGATCACTGCACGCCGAGAACGCCGCCGGCTTCTCGGCGCTGCTGGAAGCCGAGGGACTCGATGGCCGCGTGCGCCGCCTGCTCTTCGATACCGGTTGGAACCCCGACTGGATGGACCGTCGCTTCGCCGAAGAGGGCATCGACCGCCTGCTGCAGGAGGGCAAGATCGAGGCCTTGATCATCAGCCACGAGCATTTCGATCATTTCTGGGGGATTGGCTCGACGCTCAAGCACTGTCCGGATATTCCGATCTACCTGCCGGAAGGCTTCCATCCCGCCGGCCTGGCGTTCATCCAGCAACAGGGGCATACCGGAAGCGTGATCACCGTACCCACCGAGCAACCGCTGGTACTGCTTCCGGGTCTGGCTCTGGCCAGTTTCCCGATGAGCACGCTGTTGCAGGTGCACGGGGAAAACGTCCTCTACGCCAAGCTGCAGAGCCAGGGCTTGACGATGATCACCGGCTGCGGCCACGGCGGGGTCCTCAATCTTCTGGATTACGCGCGTCGTACCTTCGCCGGTGGCGAGCACATCCACGCGATCTATGGCGGGCTGCATCTCTCGCCCCTGGAAGATTGGGACAGCCAGCGCGACGAGATCGTCAAGTCTCTGGCCGGCTATGGCATCACCAAAATCGGTTGCAACCATTGCACCGGGCGTACGGCTGTCGAGAAGATGCTGGCCAGCGGTTTGCCGGTACAGCGGGGAACGGCCCGAAACGGTTCACAGACCGATTTGTTCCTGGGTAACGGTGACGTGCTGGATCTGGGACAGGAACGTGCATCTGCCCCCTAAGCTTGCCGTCAACCGGGGAGCAACGTGCGAGACTCCTGGCACGGGTGACTGCGCACGGTTACATCGATGATCACGCCGGGGTACGGATCTCGTCGTCAAGCGCAGGCCCGCCTGAAGGTCGGGGGCCAGTCTTGCTGATCTGAGATGCGACAAGATGCCACACGACGACTGGTCGCTGGCCGGGCATACTTGGGATAGCCGATCGTCGTGATTACCGACGATCGAGTGTTCCACCCGCTTTCCACGGAGGTAGGTATGCAGTTCTTCAAGACCATGTTGATGGCCCTGGCGCTGATCGTTTCCGGTTTGTCGAACCCGGTCTTCGCCGGGGATAAGGATCCCTTGTTCATCGCTTTGTCGAGCGATGCGACACGGCGGGTTGGCCACGTTCTGCATTTTGCCGAGCTTCAACGCGCCAGAGGACACTCGTTGACGATTTGGCTGAACGAGAGCGGCATCCTTCTCGCTTCCAGGAAGTACACGGAGAAGCATGCCAATCATCAAAAGGCGCTCGCCGAACTGATGAGCAAGGGTGCGACGGTATTGATATGCCACTACTGCATGCAGCAGTTCGACGTCGAAGCGTCGGACTTGTTGCCGGGCTTCAAGATCGGCAGCCCGGATCTGCTTGGTAACGCCTTGTTCAAGGACGACACCAAGACCTTGTCGTGGTGAACGCCTGACCACGAGCCGTCGCTTCTGGCACTGCATCAACCGGCACCGGTGAAGAAGAGAAGAAAGGGGCAGGGCGGGGTGCAAATGACAGGCGCTGTCTGAAACCTTCCACCATGCCGGTCGAAATTCCGACTACGACGAGGCGGCGTTCAGCCAACAAGATCGGCTCACTATCGGCAAGGTACGCGATGAGAACACGACTCACCGGCTGGGTTCGGGTCTTGCGCCTGATCTGCCTGCTCACTGCCACCGCCCTCTATTGCTCGCCAGCCGCTGCCGATGCGCCGCTGTGGATCGACCACGACGCCGCCGGCGAACGGCGGGTTCATTTGTACTTCTTCTGGACCCGGAGCTGTCCGCATTGCCAGGCGGCGATTCCGTTCGTCGAGGCGCTGTCAGCCCGCTATCCCTGGTTGCTGGTGCACAGTGGCGACGTCAGCAGCGACGTGGAAGCGGCCAAGGCGTATGTCGCCATGGCGGAGGCGCTGAGTCAAGAAGCGAGTAGCGTTCCGGCCTTTCTCTTCTGCGGCGGCATGATCGTCGGTTTTGACCGGCCGGAAGGAACTGGGCGCGCGCTGGAGGAAGGGCTGCGGTCGTGTCGCGAAACGGGTATGCCGGCAGCGCTCGATCCCGCTGCGGCAACGGCGCGGGTGCCGAGTGTCGATCTCCCGTTGTTCGGCAGGGTGACGGCCGAGCAGCTGTCATTGCCCGTTTTCACCCTGGTCATCGCTGGACTCGATGCTTTCAATCCCTGTGCCTTCTTTGTGCTCCTGTTCCTGCTTTCGCTGCTCGTCCATGCCGGCAGCCGCCGCCGCATGCTGTTCATCGGCGCCGTCTTCCTCTCCTTCTCGGGCCTGATCTACTTCGTGTTCATGGCCGCCTGGCTGAACGCTTTCCGCTGGCTGGGCGAGATCGCGATGGTTACGACGGTGGCAGGGATGCTGGCGATGATCATCGCGCTGATCAACATCAAGGACTATTTCTGGTTCAAGAAGGGGATCTCGCTGAGCATCTCCGACGCGGCCAAGCCCAGGCTCTACCAGCACGTGCGCGGGCTGCTGCGGGCTGACAGCATGCCGGCGTTGACGCTCGGCACGGTTGCCCTGGCGGTGGCGGCGAATTCCTATGAGCTGCTGTGTACCGCCGGATTCCCGATGGTCTATACGCGGCTGCTGACCCTGTCTGACTTGTCCCCCTGGCAGCACTACGCCTATCTGGGACTCTACAATCTGGTCTATGTGATGCCGTTGATGATCATCACCCTGGTGTTCACCTGGACCCTCGGCTCGCGCAAGATGTCCGAGAGCGAAGGGCGATTTCTCAAACTGCTTTCCGGCAGCATGATGCTGGGACTGGGCGTTCTGCTGCTTGTGGCACCGGCGGCGCTCAACGATCTGCGCGTGGCACTGGCCTTGCTGGCCGGCGCGCTTGGTGGTTCATGGCTGGTGCACCGGCTGATGTGTTCTCGAAAATCGTTCTCGATCTAGTCGCCGCCAAAGGGCGAGTTTCGCGAACGTCTGCCTTGGCGTGCTTTGTTGTCCGTTTTCCGAGAGGAA
>NZ_JAVTWB010000274.1:0-3844 GCF_032229525.1 Accumulibacter sp.
TGTGCGCGGCGGCGTGAATTTCGGTGAAATTGGGCTGTTTGGAATTCGGGCGTGAGGAGTAGCCGTGAGAGTGGCGATTAGCGGTTCAGTGGGGTCGTTGGAGCGATAGATCGGGGTTTTGATGCGGGGGTTTCGGCACGGTGGATCTGGCCAAAGGGGCGCGAACTACCGTTTGTTACGCGGTAACGCGAAGTACTGATCGAAGGCCTCGTCGCTCATGGCCTGCTTGACGATCTGATCGGCGTCGAGGATGAGCTTTTCGAGGAAGGCCCGTCGAGTCGTCCCGGCGTGGCGGGCCAGGCGACCCAGGGCGAGGGCCGCCGCGGTCGAGACCCAGGTCTGCAAACGGCGTTCGCCGTTCTCGCCGGCGCAGGATCGCCTGGCACGATAGGCGCGCTGTCTTTCTGCCGAAGTTGTCGCCATGCGTTCTCGCCCGTTACCCGTTACCGCGTAACAGCGCCCGGATGGGAGTCGGCGATCGACGCTTCAGCATAGCTCGACAGGCAAGTGGCGCCAGTCATGCCTCGATCTGGTCCTTCATGCGATAGCTCTTGCCCTCGATGATGACGGTTTCCGCATGGTGGAGCAGCCGGTCGAGGAGCGCCGAAGTCAGCGTGCTGTCGTGGTTGAAGATTTCCGCCCAGTGCTTGTAGGCGAGATTGGTCGTAATGACCAAAGCGCCGCGCTCATAGCGTTCGCTGATCACCTGGAAGAGCAGATCGGCACCATGCTTGTCGATCGGCAGATAGCCAAGCTCGTCGACGACCAGCAATCGTGGCTGCAGATACTTGCGCAGCTCGCGCTTCAGGCTGCCCTGCGCCTGCGCGGCAGACAGCGAGTTGATGATATCGACCGCCGTGGTAAACAGGACCGGGTAGCCGCACAGGCAGGCGGTGTGTGCCAAGGCGATACTGAGATGGCTCTTGCCCAGGCCGACATTGGCAATGAAGATCACATTGCCCTTCTCCTCGATGAAGCGCAGGCGAAAGAGATTCTGGATCTGCGGCCGGTTGATCTTCGTCGGCCAACTCCACTGGAACTGATCGAGCGTCTTGAGCACCGGCAATCGAGCCAGCCCGATCCGTCGCTGGATGCTGCGATCTTCACGGGCATGCGCCTCCCCTTCGATCAGGCGCGCCAGATACTCGACGTGCGACCACTGCTCGGCGCCCGCTTGCCGCGCCAGGGATTCAAAGTGCTCGCCCAGATGCGACAGCTTGAGACTCGCCAGTTGGACGCGTAAGGCCTCGCTTGCCGCGGTGCCGGAAGCTTCAGTGCGCATCGCCATGCCCCTCATAAAGTGAGAGATCCGGTGCGGCGATCTCGATTTCCAGGAGATCCTGGCGGCGGGTGAGATGGAGCGCACCGGCCGCCGGGGTTTCGCGCGCTCGCATCTCCAGGATATTGGCGACGTACTCGCCACTGTAGGCAGCAAAGGCGATGCCATCCTGGATTGCCCGGTCGACGGCGTCCGCGCCGTAGATCTCGCTCAAGGCGACGATCTTGCGCAGATGATGGCGCGGGTTCACGCGGCGTTGCTCGATGCCCTCAAGATAGGCCGATGCGTGTCGCGACAGACTCAGGAACTGCACCAGCAAGCGCTGCTCACGGGCATTGCGCCGCTGCGCGAGCAGCGCCTTCGGGTGGTCGGGGTCCTCGATGTCCTGGCGCCGATCGTAGCTGCGGACGTGGCGGGCGATGAGCTTGTCCTGGTGGTAGATACATACCCGGTCCGGGTACGCCTTCAGCGTCACCCGCTGACTCGCAAACTCCGCAGGGACCGAATAGTGATTGGTATCGAGCGCCACACGGAACTGTTTCGAAGCACGCTGGCTCTGCACGCGACCGATGTCGTAGGGCATCGGATTGAGTCCGCGCAGATGCGGCTGCTCGTCCTTGAACAAATCGACAGGTCGCTGGTGGGTTTCCCCATGGATGCGCACATTGGCGATGCTCGCCAGCCACACCTCGGCAGCCGGGTTCACCGCGCTGAAGTCGAGAAGCTCCAGGCCGCTCAGGAAATTCTTCTTCACGTAACCCACCGCGTTTTCAACGCGGCCTTTTTCGTGGCCTTGCCCGACGTTGCACGCCGAGATCTCGAACCCCCAATGGCGAGCGAAATCCACATAGCGAGGATTGAACAGCGGCGCTTTGCCAACGACCCGGGCGAGCACCGCCGATTTCAAGTTGTCGATCATCAAGCGACCTGGACAACCCCGGAACGCCGCGAAGGCGTGCTCGTGGGCGGCGAGGAAGTGTTCCATGGTTTGCGAAACGGTGAACTCGACATACATCAGGCGGCTATGGCAGAGCACCATGACGAAGAAGGACAGTCGCCGGCGCGTCGAGCCCACACCGATACTGCCATATTCGCCCCAATCGACCTGGGCGCATTCGCCGGCGGCAAAGGAGAGCTTCAGAAAGGCAGGCCGGCGCACCGGCCGGACCTTGCGCACATACATCTTGACGATGCCGTAGCCGCCCGCGAAGCCTTCCTCGCGCAGGCGCTGGAAGATCTGCTGCGCGCTGTAGGGGTGGCTTTCCAGCAGGCGAACGATGCGTGCCTTGAAGGGGTCGAGGCGACTGCTGCGCGGCGGTGAGTGGCGCGCATGAAACTGCGCGCAGCCGACCCACTTCGCCACTGTGTCCGCATCCAGATCGAGGGCGCGGGCGGTCTGGGCGATGGTCAGCTGCTGCCGATCGTGGTGATCCTTGATCTTGCAGTACATCTCGTAGCTGATCATGGCGTCCGTCCCAGGGCGGCACGCAACTGACCGATTCGGATGTCGATCTCGTCCGCCGCGAGTTCGCGTGCTTCACCACACCGGGCAGAATCCAGCGCCAGCACCTGGTAGAGCGGGCGTTGATAGGCGATCAGGCCGACGCGAATGAGGTCGCCACGCGCCTGACTGAGCCGGGCAAGGCCGATCGACAGGCGCCGACCGAGCGCGGCATCCGAGTAGTAGCTGAGCCCCTGGGCGTCGGCGACGGTGACCAGAAACAGATAGAGGGCCGCCGCCGGGGGGTCACAGCGATCGAGGTAGGGTTCCTGCACCAGGCGGTGATCGACCCAGCTGAACTGCGGCGGGATCGTTCGCATCCGTTCCGGACAGAGTACTCGCTTGATGGTCATCGCCGATCCTTCCCGCCAAGATGTCATGCCCCAGTTGTAGCAGCTGCCGGGTGCTCCTGGCGATGTCATCCTGTAACGCACTGCCCGTGAATTGTGCGATAAAGCCAATTAGAACAGCGGGTTGGGCGCGCCAGACATCTTGTAACGCAGTTCCCGGCCCTTCGTTTGAATCTTCAATGATTTCAGGCGTTTGAGCTCGGCAGACCTCTTGTAACGCAAGCGCTGGCTGTGGTCCCGTACTGCTTGCCTCCCGTGGTCGTCGCCAGTAGCCCGGGTGTTCCGCTCGCCAGGCCTGCACCCGCGCGACATTCTCCGGTCCGCGAAAGTAGTCCTGGTTCTCCGGTTTGGCGAGCCAGCCCCGACGACTCGCGGCCTGACTGGCCTTCCGACAGTCCGCCTTGGCACAGTACTTCTGGTGGCCCGCGTTGCGCGCATCCGCTTGGAAGATCTCTCCGCAAAACAGACAGTTGTGCCGTCCCTGGTGCGCCATGGTTTGCCCTCCTTGCGCCGCATCGTGCAACGCAAAGAGATACGACAAGGCGCTACCGCGAGCACTCTCGGGAAGGCGAAAAGCGAAGAACGAAGAAGAGCGAAGAGCGCGGAAGAAGAGCCAGGAAACCCTTCAGAGGAAAGTCGTCGAAGAAGATCGACGAAGAAAACCCACGCCTTTCAGATTGCCCGCATTAACGGACTTTCGGATTGCCGCTGACA
>NZ_JAVTWB010000275.1:0-22829 GCF_032229525.1 Accumulibacter sp.
GCAAGCCCTCAAGGTCCAGATCTACAGCACCGACCTGGACGAGGAAGCGATTACCGTCGCCCGCGCCGGGTTCTACCCGCCCAACGTCGCGGCCGATCTCAGCGCGGAACGGCTGCAACGCTTCTTCCTGAAGGAGGACAGCGGCTACCGGATCAAGAAGGAAGTGCGCGAGATGGTCGTCTTCGCCGCCCAGAACGTGATCAAGGATCCGCCGTTCACCCGGCTGGACCTGATCAGTTGCCGTAACGTGATGATCTACCTGGAACCGGAACTGCAAAACCGGCTGATACCGGCGCTTCACTACGCGCTGAAACCCGGCGGCGTGCTGTTTCTGTCGCCCGCCGAGAGTATCGGTGAGCATGGCGAACTGTTCACGCCGCTGAACCGCAAGTGGCGCATCTACCGTGCGATCAACACCTCTGCCTCAAGCCGCGCATTCATCGGTGGCAACCACGCGTGGCCGATGGCGGGCGGTGCCAAACCGCAGGAGGAGATGGCAACGAAAGCCAGGCAGACCAATCTCGCCGAACTCACCCGGCGCGCCCTGCTGCAATCGTTCGCACCGGCCTCCGTGGTCACCGACGCCAAGGGCGCCATCCTGTTCGTGCACGGCGACACCGGCAGGTTCCTGCGCCCGGCGCCCGGAAGGGCGACCCTCAGCGTGGTCGAAATGGCCCTCGATGATCTGCAACGCGAACTGCGTGCCGCGCTGCTCAGCGCTTCCGAGCACGGCACAGAGACCAGTGGGCGCGAGGTGTCAGCACGGATTGACGGCAAGCTGCAGCGGGTCAGTCTGAGTGTGCGCCCACTGCCCAGCCGGGACGCCGGTCAACAGTTGCTGCTGGTGAGCTTCCAGGACGTCTCGCCCGCCGTACCGGGCCCGTCAAGCGACCACATGCCCGGCAAGGGATCAGCCGACGAGCAGCGCGCCGCAGAACTCGAGCGCGACCTCGCGCATACCTGGGAGAACCTGCAGGCGACGATCGAAAGCCAGCAGG
The DNA here is from genome assembly GCF_032229525.1 of Accumulibacter sp. GTDB lineage: Bacteria > Pseudomonadota > Gammaproteobacteria > Burkholderiales > Rhodocyclaceae > Accumulibacter. Next base: position 999 of record NZ_JAVTWB010000275.1, read on the forward strand.
TCTTGAACGAGGAACTGATGTCGACCAACGAAGAGCTGCAATCGACGAACGAAGAACTGCAAGCGACCAACGAGGAGTTGGAAACCTCCAGGGAGGAGTTGCAGTCGATCAATGAAGAGCTGGTGACGGTCAATGCCGAGTTGCAGGCCAACATCGATGAATTGGCCAAGGCGCAGAACGACCTGAAGAACTTGCTCGACAACATCAGCGGCGGTATTGTCTTCCTCGACAAGCAGTTGCTTATTCGCCGCTTCACGCACGAAGCGAAGGTGCTTTATCGGCTGACGGCCAACGACGTCGGCCGGCCACTGGCCCACATCAAGTGCGACATCGTCGGAGCCGACCTGCTGGGCGACGCCCAAGCGGTAATCGATACACAGCAGCATTGCGAGCGGGAGCTGCATACGGTGCAGGGCAGCTGGTATCAGGCGCGCCTGAAACCCTACCGCACGCGCGACGAGAAGCTTGACGGCGTGGTGATCACCTTTGCTGACATCAGCGACCGTGTCGAGGCGGAAGCGAGGGTCTCGGCGGCGCGAGTATTTGCCGAAAGCATCGTCGATACGGTACGAGAACCCCTGCTGGCACTCGATGGCGATCTCTCGGTCGTCGCCGCCAGCAGCTCGTTCTACAAGCGCTTCCGGGTCACCAGGCAGGATACGATCGGTCGTCTGCTGTACGAGCTTGGCGAGGGGCAGTGGGACATCCCGGCCTTGCGCGAATTGCTGACGGACATCCTGCCGCGCGACCAGGCGATCGAGGACTTCGCGGTGGAACATGACTTTACTGGTGCCGGCCACATCAAGATGGTGGTCAACGCCCGCCGCATCACCGGCGACAAGCCATTGATCCTGCTCGCCATGGAGGAAGTCCGGAGCGCTTGAGGCGATCGATGGGCATGCTGCGCCCACTCCATCGCCACGTCGCTACGCTCCGCGCGGAAAAGCGGCGACGAGTCGTCCAGGACCGTCAACGCGACCGCCGTGAAACGATCCAGGGGAAGCTGTCGCGATGGGCGGCAACGAAGCGCTTGATGGGCCACCGGAAGCCGCAAATGCTAGCCCAGCCCCTTGCGCGACAGCGGCAGCCAGATCCTGAAACGGCTGCCGATCCCCGGCTCGCTGCGCACCTCGATGCGCCCGCCGTGGCTTTCGACGATTCCCCACGCCGACGACAAGCCGAGCCCCGTGCCCGCCCCAACGGGTCTGGTAGTGAAGAACGGGTCGAAAATGCGCTGCAGGTTCTCCGGAGCAATGCCGTGACCAGTGTCCTCGATTTCGATCCAGCCTTCGTCGCCCTGGCAACCGGTGCGTACGAAGATCTGTCCCCGCCCCTTCCCCGACGCGTCGACCGCCTGCCCCGCATTGACCAAGAGATTCATGAATGCCTGGTTGAGCTCGCCCGGACAGCAGTGAACCTCCGGCAACGCGCCATACTCGCGAGTGACGTCGGCGACACGGCCAAGCTCGTGACTGGCCACGTTGAGCGTGCTGTCCAGACAAGCATGGAGGTCGGCGACCTGCCATTGAGACTCGTTGATGCGCGAGAAATCCTTGAGGTCGCGCACGATGCGCGCCACGCGCGCGACGCCTGCGCTCGCTTCCGAAACCAGCGTCGCGGCATCGTCACGAACGAAGTCGATATCGCAGCGTGCACGCACCGCACGGATCCGCGCCAACGCGGAGGCGTCGGATGCGATCAGCGCTTCGCTCGCCGCATAGGTATCGACTACCGCCAACAGGTCCTGCACGTAGTTCCCGAGTACGCTCAGATTGGAACCGACGAAGCCGAGTGGATTGTTGATCTCGTGCGCGACACCGGCGGCGAGTTGGCCGAGTGAAGCAAGCTTGGCGGATTGCACCAGCTGCGACTGGGCGTTTTCCAGTTCGGCCAGCAAGCGCTGCTGCTCGGCCTTCTCGCGGGCGAGCAGCCGATTGGCCCGGGACAGCGCGCGCTGCTGTTCGGCCAGCTCGTCGTTGAGGCGCATGACCACATCGAGCGAGCGTTCGTGCTCGCGCACGTCATGCTCGGCGACGAGACCGAGGTGATCGCCGTGCCTGAAGACAGTGGACGGCAGGGAACGTGACACGCCGCGGTCGTCGACAAAAGTGATCAGGCCCCGGTAGACAGGTCCGCCCACCGCCACCCGCTGCATGCGCGCAACGAGTTCGGCGAAATCCGGGTTGATGAGGTGTGCGCCGACGTGGTCCAGTACGCCGTCCGGGGAGTGCTGTAGCAGCAAGAAGAAACCGTCGTTGGCAGAGATCACCTTGCCCGAGACGTCGATCTCCGCCACAACGATGGAGCGCAGCGCCCGCAACAGCTCGGGCGATACGGGCAGCAGGCTGCGCCGGTTGGCACCTATAGCGTTCGCCTGGTCCGTCAATTCGTCGTCCATCGCCTCGTGCCTTCCACGGCCGGGGCCGGTGTCATTCCTGCTTCCCATGCCTGTCTGGGTCGTCCAGTCCGGTGCTTGCCACCACCCGGTTGCGCCCGCCCTGCTTGGCGCGGTACAGCGCCGCATCGGCGCGCGCCAGCAGGCTGCTGCCGTCCTCATCGTTCGCCAGACCGGCAACACCCAGGCTGACGGTGACCCCGGGCAGCCCGCTCATCGCCCGAGCGGCCACGGCCTGGCGGAGGCGCTCCGCGGCCGCCTCGGCCTGGACCAGTGAGCTGCCAGGCATCAGCAGCACAAACTCCTCGCCGCCCAGACGCGATGCACGGTCGGAATCACGAAGAAAAGTGCGCAGCAGGGCGCCGACTTCCTGCAGGACGCGGTCTCCTGCTTCGTGTCCCCACGTATCATTTACACGCTTGAAGTGGTCGATGTCGAAGATCAGCAGCGACAACGGTTGCCCGTAGCGCCGCGCCCGTTGCCACTCGGCGGCCAGGTTTTCGTCCAGATGGCGGCGGTTACCGACGCCGGTAAGGGCGTCGGTGAGCGAAATCTCGCGTATCGCCTTCTCGCGCTGGGCCAGCTCGCGGTTGGCGCGAATCAGGTCGCGATGTGCCCGGTCGAGCGCGTCGTTGAGTTCACGCATTTGCTCCGCAACGCGTTCGAATTCGTCAATGTCGTAGCCGGCGACGATCAGCAGCTCGCTGCCACTGGCCAGCACCGTCCCGGTCAGCGTGCGCATTTCGCCACCGGCCGCGCCGCCCAGTGTCAGGCAGCCCCGGTAGACCACGCCGCGTGCGTCTGGCGGCGCCAAGGCGAGTTGCTCGAGGCTCGGCTGCAAGAACAGGTGCCAGGCACTGCTGGTCCCATCGGCACTGACCCGCAGGAATCCGGCGTTGCCGTGCAACAGCTCGCCGGTGGCGGCAAAGCGCGCGACGAGCAGGGAGTCGAGCGCATCGACGAGCGCCGGTAACCCGGGAAACGGCACCGGTTAGCTCAACGGGCGAACAACGAATTGGCGGCTTCCGATGCGCTCAGGGCATCCGCTCCGAGCAGATCGGCGCCGAAGCTGCGCGCCAGCAGCGGGAACTGATTGAACACCAAGCCACCGACCACCAAGCGCGGACAGCCGTCGGCCAGACTCGCACGCAGCCCGGCGACCGCCTGGCGCAGACCGCGCAACTGGTAGGGCAGTGACGCCGATAGCCCCACCAGATCGGGTTGAAATCGGGCAACTTGTGCCGTCAACGAGGTCACCGGTGTGTTGGCGCCGAGATAATGCACGGACCAGCCAGCGATCTCGAAGGCGTCGGCAACCATCCGCAGGCCGATGCTGTGATGGTTCCCTTCCGGGCAGGCAAAGAGCGCCTTGTGGCCGTTGTCCGGAGCCGGTTCGACGCGCCCGAAGCCCCGCGCCATCAGTGTCTGCGCCATCGCCGTGGCGAGGTGTTCCTGGGCGACAGAAACCCGGTTCTCCTGCCAGCGGCGGCCGACTTCATAGAGCGCCGGCTGGATGACATGAACCTCCGCGGCCGGCAGCGAAGACTCGCGATCCAGTGCCTGATTGAACAGCGCCGACGCGTCGCGCCCTTTGCCGTCGAGCAGGGCGTCGCCGAAAGCTTCGGCCTCCTCCCAGGGACTCGGACACGGGCGATCGTACGCTGGGGCGGCGAGACCGCCAGCCAGGGCCGCCCTGCCCGCGGCCAGCGCCGCGATCACCGGCGCTGCCGCGCTGCCAAGTTGTCCGGCGAAGAACACCTCGAGGTCTTCGAGCGAGCGCGGCAGCGAATCGCCGGGAATCCCACGCGACGAGAGCACCTGCGCGAGCCAGCCGAGATACGCGGTAAACGACGACAGATCACCGGTCTCAAGAACCGGCTGCAGAAAATCAAGGTGGAAAGCGATGTCCTCTCTGCACAGCGCCTGCGCGCGCGGCCCCAGTCTGGCGAACAACTCCGGCCAGGCGGCCATGCTCGCGGCGGTGGCGTGGGCGACCGCTTCGTCGCGCAGGGCGCAAATTCTTTCGATGGTGTTTTCATCCGCCTGATAAAGATCGGCTGCGATCATCATGCTCTCCCGCTCGGTTGCAACTTTGGCATTATCACTCGGCGATCCGCTCGAGACGATGGATCTCGGTCGAGCCGGGAACCAGCTTCAATCCCTTGGGCATACCACTGTGCGAATCATGGTAGCTGTGGCTTCGATGCCAGGCGTCGAAGGAAGTTTCGTCCACCCACCAGGTCATCAACCAGAACTCTTGCGGAGTGCCCTGCGGGCGCAACACCTCCATGCGCACGAATCCGGCGACCGCGTCGACCAGGTGCGGGCGTGCCACGAAGGCTTCGCGCACCGCCTCCTCCATCCCGTTGGCGACGGTGAAACGGCTCAAGCCCACGAACATTGTCTTCTCCTGGTCAGCGAACGGTCGTTGTTTCAATCGGTAGCACCACGGCACACCAGGCAACCGGTATTGTGACCGCGGCTCGAGTAGCCACGCATTTTGATCGCTATATTGCGGGGAGCGGGCAACACCCGGACCGGAAGAATGCTACGGCTACCGATCATGCGCTGTCCTTGCCGAAGCGCTCCTTCCAGGTGCGGAAAGCGTCCCGGACCTCGCTCTTGAGGTGCTCGTCGTCCCAGGGCTTGCTGAGATAGCGGTGGATAGACCCCTTGTTGATCGCATCGGTGACCGCGGTGATCTCCGAGTAACCCGAAAGCACCATGCGCACGGTCCTCGGATAGAGCGTCTTGACGCGAGAAAGCAGTTCGGTTCCGGTCATCAAGGGCATCCGCTGGTCGGAGAGGATCACTTCGACCGGCTCGCGTGCCAGGACGGCGAAGGCGGCATCGGCGCTGTCGGCAATGAGAATACGATAGCCTTCGCGCCGCAGCAGGCGATTGAGTGCCGAAAGTATGCTCGGTTCGTCGTCGACCAGCAGCACGGTCGACCGGCTAGCGTCCTTCCCGGCGCCGAAATCGAGCCGTTTGCCGGTGCCGAGCAGTTCGGCCAGTTGAGCGGCAGGAAGCGGCTGCGAGAAGAAATAGCCCTGCATCTCGTCGCAATCGTTGCGACGCAGGTAGTGCATCTGTTCCTCGGTCTCGACCCCTTCGGCCAGCACGACCTTGCCGAGCTTGTGCGACATGGCGATGATCGCCTGGGCGATCGCGGCGTTGCCGGGATTGCAGGTGATGTCTCGGACGAAGGACTGGTCGATCTTGACGACGTCGATCGGGAAGCGTGAGAGGTAGGCGAGTGACGAATAGCCGGTGCCGAAATCGTCGAGGGAGAGCCGCAAGCCGATTTCCTTGAGACGCTGGATAGCCCTGGAGGCGACCCCGACATCGTGCATCATCGCCCCCTCGGTAATCTCGAGCTCCAGCGTTCGCGGATCGATCTGGTGGACGGCGAGAGCGTCGCTGACGCTCGTGAAAAGATTGCCGGAGCGAAAATGCCGCGCCGACAGGTTGACCGCGACCTTGATCGGCGGCAAGCCGGCATCGAGCCATTCGTGCATCTGCCGGCAGGCTTCGGCGACCACCCATTCGCCAATCGAGACGATCAGCCCGCTTTCCTCGGCCATGGGGATAAATCGACCTGGCGGGATCAAACCCTGCACCGGATGCTGCCAGCGCAGCAGCGCTTCGACGCCGATCACCGCACCGGTCAGCAGGCTGAGCTGCGGCTGATAATGCAGCAGCAGTTCGTTCTTCTCGACCGCATGACGCAACTCGGCCAACCATTCGCGGCGTTCTGAATGTTCGGCGCTCAGCGCCCGATCGAATCGGGCGGCGGTATCGCCCCCTTCGCGCTTGGCCTTTCTCGTCGCACTGGCGGCGTACACCAGGAGTTCGCCGGGTTCCGTCCCGTCGTCAGGAAAGGAGGCAATGCCAATTGACGGGGTCACCTCGATCAGGTGATCGCCCGTGACCAGCGCCGGACGAAGCGCTGCCAACAGACGCGCCGCAATCTCGTCCCAACTGCCGGCCGACGGTAAGCCCGGAATAGTCAGCACCACGCCAAATTCGTCGCCGCCGAGCCGGGCGAGCACGTCGCCCTCGCGCAGGATGTCGCCAAGCCGGCGCCCGATCTCGACCAGCACGCGGTCGCCAACCTCGTGCCCGAGCAAGCGGTTGATACTCTCGAAGTCGTCGATATCGATATGAACGACGGCGACTCCTGCCTCCTCTCCCTCGGCGTGCTGGATGAGTCGCGTCAGCTCGCTGAGAAAGCCGGATCGACTGCGCAAGCCGGTCAGTGCGTCGGTGCTCATCAGATCCTGCAGCCGACCTTCGAACTCCTGCTGTTTCGAACGATCCTCGCCGATAGCAAAGTAAAAACCCAACTGCCCGTCCTGGTCGGCGATCGGCGAAATGGTCTTCTTCTCGGTATAGATGCCGCCATCCTTGCGCCGGTTGACGAACTCGCCGCTCCAGCTTGAACCGGCATTGAGTGCCTCGTGCATGTCGCGGTAGGTCGCGTCGGGTGTCAGGCCGGAGCGAAACTTCGCCGGCTTGCGACCCAGGACCTCCTCGGCGGCATAGCCGCTCATCGCCAATGCCGCGGGGTTGGCGAAGAGAATCGCCAGATTGGCGTCGGTGATCATGATCGATAGCGGGCAGTTGTGCGCGACATCGCGAAACAGCAACGCCGACTGCAGGCTTTCGTGCACGCGCGTGACGTCGCTACCGACGAGGAAGATTGGCGCGAGAATGGTGTCGGCACCCCCGCGCCATTCGATCGACCACGAAATCCATAGCTTCCGGCCGTCGCTCGTCGTCAGCGGCGTTTCCACCTGGCGAACGCCAGCGTGGCCAGCGCAATCGCGAACCTCCGCAAGAAACTCCGGAGATGCTTGCGCACCGGCGCCGAGCACCTCGACCAGCGGATGCCTGAAGACCTGCCCAAGCCGGTTGTAGCCGAGCAGGCGCAGGCCGAAGGTATTGACATACCAGACCTTGAGCTGAGCATCGACGCGGATGACCACCAGGCCCAGCGCATCGTAGATCGACTGGTACGGAGTCGCGGGGGTCGCGGGGCTACTCATCGAGAAGCCTCCTCGACCTGGTCAGGTCCAGCGACCGGCAGCCGGATGCGAAAGCGCGTGCCCTGCCCCGGTTGGCTATCGACGGCAATGGTGCCGTTGTGGCGCTGGACGATTTCCCAGGAAATCGCCAGGCCCAGCCCGGTGCCCGTGCCGACCGGCTTGGTGGTGAAGAAGTGCTCGAAAATCCGCTTCTGCACTTCGGGCGGCATGCCACCACCGGTGTCCTCGACTTCGACCCAGACGTGGCGACCTTCGTGGCCACTGCGCAGGGTGATCGTTCCGGACGTTTCGATGGCCTGCCCGGCGTTCACCAGCAGGTTCATGAACACCTGGTTGAGCTGCGCCGGAATGCAGCGCACCGCCGGCAGCTCACCGAGCTCCCGGACCACCTGTGCCTTGTATTTCAGCTCGTTCCAGACGACGTTCAGGGTACTCTCCAGCCCGCTGTTGAGGTCGGCCTCCTGCCACTCGGCTTCCTCGACGTGCGAGAAATCCTTGAGGTCGGCAACGATCTTGCGTACTCGCGCCAGCCCATCGGCCGACTCGCCGATCAGATCCGGAATATCCTCGCGCAGAAAATCGAGTTCGGCGTCCTGCCAGGCCTGCTCGGCGGCCAGCCGTGCCGGATGATCTGTGGCCAGCGCCGCCACCGCCGGCGCGGCAGCGTCGATGACGTCCAGCAGGCGCTCGACGTAGCGCTTGAGCGACGCCAGATTGGAGCCGACAAAACCGATCGGGTTGTTGATCTCGTGGGCGACGCCGGCCGCGAGCTGCCCCACGGCCGCCATCTTCTCGGATTGCAGCAAGCGGCCCTGGGTCCGTTCGACGGCTTCCATCGCCCGCTGCAACTCCCCCTGCTCGCGCACCAGCTCGGCGTTCATCGCGGCCAGTTCGCGCGTGCGTGCGCCGACCTGCCGTTCCAGACTGGCGTTGAGTTCGGCCAGCTCTTCCTGGGTCGCCTGCAGTTGTTCATTGGTACTGCGCAGCACCTTGTTGCGCCGCGAAACAACGGCAAACAGTTCGACCAAGGCGTCGGTGAGCACTGCCTGCGCCGAATCCTGCTTTTCTTCGCGCGCCAGGGTCGCCGCTTCGACCGCGCCATGTCCGGCAGCGATCAGGCGCAGTTGCCGCGCCATCAACTGGTCTTCGATCAGGATGTGGAAGGTCAGCCAGCTGGCCAGAAAGCGCAGCAGATCCCGGCCGTTGTACATACCGACGTCGTCGAGTTGGCCCTGCATCAGCGCCACCTCCTCAACGAAACCCTGATGACTGCGAATGTGATGGGCGAAGTCATCCTCATCGATGTTCCCTTCGCGCATGATGGCTTCCTCATCGCGAAAATGTGTCACCGCGTATTCCGAGAGTCGATCGAGCAAGCTGCGGGCCTCGTTGCCGGCCATCCCCTCGTCGCCACTGAGCAGCGGTGCGACCTGGTTGATCAGATCGACCAGCCCGCGATGCTGGGCATCGACGAGCTCGATGCCGGTGACGAAGTGCCTACTCCAGTTCATGAAGCTCATGAGGTCTGTCCTTGTTGGTGACCCGCCACGAACACTCGGGACGCGGTGCCGTGCTGAGCAGTCATGCCGGCGTCACACTGGTCTGGCTGCCATCGATCGGCAGGGTGATGCGGAAAATCGTGCCACGGCCAGGCTGCGACCGGAGATCGATGCGCCCGTGATGTCTTTCGATGATACCGAAGGAAATCGAAAGACCGAGCCCGGTGCCCTGGCCAATCTGCTTGGTGGTGAAGAAGGGCTCGAACACGCGCTTCTGGACCTCCGGCGACATTCCCCGCCCACTATCCTCGATCTCTACCCACACCGCAACAACCACGCCATCGTCATCGGCATCGGAGCCGGTGCGGATGACGATTTTCCCGTGCGCGTCGATCGCCTGCGCGGCGTTGACCAGCAGGTTCATGAACACCTGGTTGAGCTGCGATGGCAGGCAGTTGATCGGTGGCAGTCCGGTGTATTGGCGCTCGACGTCTGCCTTGTACTTGAGTTCGTTCCAGACGATGTTGATGGTGCTGTCGAGCCCCTGCTCGAGGTCGGCCCACTGCCACTCGGCCTCACCGACGCGCGAGAAGTCCTTGAGGTCGAGAACGATCTTGCGTACCCGTTCGAGCCCCTCCTTGCTTTCACGGATCAGCTTCGGCAGATCGTCGACGATATACGGATGATCATGCTCGGCCTTGAGCCGGCGAACTTCGTCGAAGGCGCTGCTGTCTGCCGCCGACACGCGCTGCTCGGCGCTGCTTTGAGCGGCGTCAATGGCCAGCAGGTTCTCTGCATACTCGGCGAGCGTGCCGAGATTGGAGTAGACGAAGCCGATCGGGTTGTTCAGTTCGTGCGCGACGCCGGCCGCCAATTGGCCGATCGCCGACATTTTCTCCGACTGCAGCAATTGCAGGTGGGCCTGCTCGAGCTTGTCCTTGAGCTGGGTCACTTCCGCAAGGCGGTGTGACAGCGCCTCCTCGGCCCGCGCGCGGCGGACGATGCTCCACACGTCATTGCTCAGCAGTTGCACCGTCTCGACATCGAAGTCATCGTAGGGGGCACTCTTGTTGCCCACCCCGACTATCATCCGCACCATGCCCTGCTCGATCACCGGCACCGAGATCAGCCGCTGCAGCGGCGTGTGGCCTTCGGGAACGCCGCGCTTCTGCGCATGGCTCGGATAATCGTTGCAAATGACCGCCCGCTTTTGTCGACAGCAGTCCGCCCAGATTCCGGCGTGGCTGATCGGGTAATGGCTTTCGAAGGCCGCCGAGCAGGCACGCTGTGCGCCAGCACTCCAGGTGGTCAGCTGAACCTGTTCCTGATCGTCATCGACGAAGTGCAGGAAAGCAACGGTGCTGGCGGTCAATCTTTCGGCCGTCTCGAGGCCGTGCACCAGGAATTCCTTCTCCCGCAGGCTGCGGCCAAGTTCATTGATTTCGAGCAGCGCCCTGATCCGCTCTTCGAGCAGGTGGCGACGCGTGACGTCGAGCGCAATACCGCCGAGCAACGCCGGCCCGTCGCTCTGGGGGATAATGAATTTCGTCGTCTGAAAGACGGTGGGGCCGTACTCCAGTTCCACGATCTCGGTCTGACCCGAGGCGAGCACACGTGCGTCGAACGCGTCGATCTTCTCGCCAAACTCGCCCGGGAATAATTCGCGATTGCTGCGGCCGAGAATCTGCTCGCGGTCCAGGTGCAGCTGCTCCTGAAGACCACGGTTGCACTGCAGGAAACGCATGGACTGATCCTTGATGAACGCCAGGCCAGGCAGGTGATCGAGGAAATCGTTCATCAGCTCGCGCAAGCGGCGAGCATCGCGTTCTGCATTCTTGCGGACATCGATGTCTTCGATGATCGAGACGAAGTGATTGGGCGTGCCATCGTCATGCAAGATCAGCGACACACTCAGGTTGACCCAGATGCAGCGACCGTCCCTGCGGATATAGCGCTTCTCCAGGCTGTAGCTCTCGATCTCCCCGCGCAGCAAGTGTTCGAGCTGTGCGAGGTCGGTGTCGAGGTCATCCGGATGGGTGATGTCCTGGAAGCGCAGAGCGAGCAGTTCCGCCTCCGGGTAAGCGACCAGCTGACACAGGCGCTCGTTGACGCGCAGCCAGCGCCCGTCGGGAGCAACGAAAGCGATGCCGGTGGCGGCGTGGTCGACGGCAGCGCTCAGATCGGCTTCGCTCTCGCGCAGCTGCATTTCGATGCGCTTGCGCGGCGTGATGTCCTGTACCAGTGCCACGAAATAGTCGATCGAAGCATCCGGGCGTCGTATGGCTCTTGCCGCGATAAAGGCGTCGACGACCTCGCCATCCTTGCGAATGAAGCGCTTGTCCATCTCGTAGGCGTCAATCTCGCCGGCGAGCACTCGGTTGAAGAACTCGACGTCGGCATCCAGGTGGTCCGGGTGCGTCAGGTCTGCCCAGGTTATGTGCAGCAGTTCGTCGCGCGCGTAGCCAAAGATATCGCACAGCGTCTGATTGACCGTCAGCCAGCCTTTATCCGGTGAAGTGGTGGCCATGCCGATCATCGAGTTCTCGAAGACGCTGCGAAACAGCTGCTCGCTTCTGCGCAGTGCGTCCTCGTCCTTCTTTTGCACGGTGATGTCCATGATTACGCCGGAGATCGTGCGCGGCACACCATCGGCCGCAACGAGCAGCTGTCCAGCAGTTTGCACCCAGCGCACGCTGCCGTCGACCCACCTGATGATGCGGTATTCCATGTCCGGCAAATTCTGCTCGCTGGTCATTGCCCGGCGAAAGGCACTGTTCACCCCATCGCGATCGTCCGGGTGCACCAGCGCCAGCCAGCCCCCGAAACTGTACAGGTAGCCGGCGGCGATACCGGCGATGTCGTACAGAGACTCTGTGATGGCAAAGTGATCGCTGGCGATCTCATATGAGAAGAAACCGAAACCGCCGACCTTCTGCGCCTGAGCGATCCACTCATCGCGCTGGAGCACACTGGACGTCGCGACCGCCTGCCGCGTCCAGCTGCGGTTCAGCAACCACCCGCCTGCCGCGCTGAGCAGCGCGAACAGTGCCATCGCGGCGGTGCCCGCCAGGACCTTCCGCTGCCAGATTGCAAGCTCACCAGACTCTGATTTCGCCAGCAAGGTGTAAAAACCGAAGGTTTCGCTGCGCGCATAGGTGATCAAATAGTCGACGGCGGCGATGCTCAGGGCGAAGGAACCGCGCTCAGGCGAGCCTTCGACAGCCTTGCGCAAGAGATCAACGATCAGCCGCTTGCGCTCCTCGCCGTATTCAGGCGGCGCGGGATGCTCTGCGATCCAGCGAAACCGTGAATCGAGCAGCGCTACCTCAGCTTTCGGCTCAGCCAGCAAATCGCCAAGCCGGCTGCTCAAGTGATCGACCGGAACCGATGCCAGCACGATGCCGGCGAAGCTCTTGTCCCGATCGGCAAGTCGCCGCGCAAGAACGATGACCGTCCGACCGGTCGTCCGGCCAGTCAGTGGCCCAGTGATCTCAAGCCCGGCCTGGGGATCGTCGCGCAGGTGGCGAAAATACGCCCGATCGGCGATATTGGCCTGGAGTCGTCCACTGTCGGCCGAAGGATAAATGACCTCGCCATCGGCGTCGGTGATGCGCATGAAGTTCACCGCCGGATGCCGTTTGGCGATGGATTCGATCCAGTCTTCAAAGGATTCACGACCGCGAGCGAGCTGGCTGGCAGATTCGTCGGCGACCACCTGGAGGCTGAGATCAATGCGCGCGTACTGGACCTCGATGTCCTTGGTGATCAAGCCGATGATCGTAGACGCCCGCGCCAGAACTTTCTGCTCCTCGCTGCGACGCAGCTCGCCGAAAAACCACACAGCGCCGAGTGCGGCGAACAAGTTGACACAGACGAGGCCGACGACAAGGTAGCGCGTGAAGTGCTGGTCCGGCAGCCAGGCACGACGCTGCACACCGGCAACGGGTGCCTTCTGACTTGCCGGCGAAGGTGCTTGGCTCTCGGACATGGTCCTACCGTGGTTACCCGGAGAGGACTTCTGCGGCCGCGGAAGCGGCCACCGCCGGGGACGGCGACCGAATTGCCTTGCGGAACGCTTGAATGCCTTTTGCTTCAGCGTCCTAGAATAGGCGCAGCGAAGGAAAAAAACCATCCCCAAAAACTGGACAAAGCACGGCAATTGGCGGCGAACCCTGCCCGGTTCGCTTGGGTGCCGATGCGGTGGTGACCGACGGATGTGTCTCTGATAGAGTGCCGGGCAGTACGCCGATCATGGCGTGAGGGTAAGGGAGCGGCAATCGTGAATGCGCGGTCAGGGGTGCCAGAACGATGAGAATGGGCATCCGCCAGGGCTTGTGGCTGTTCGTTATGCTCGGCAGCCTGACGCTGACCGGCATCGTCGGCCTCGGAATGTGGGGCACCTGGCGCGGCCAGGAGAGCATGCGCCATGTTCTCGAAGAGGAAGTTGAACCGACCCAGCAGTTGATCCTGGTCGACAAGCAACTCACCCGCCTGCGCGTACGGATGTATGGCGTGCTCGCCGACGATTTCGGCATCGATGGTGCGCGCCTGCATCTTGCCGAAGCGCGCCGGGATATTGACCTTGGCTGGGCGACCTACCGCCAGGCTCACGCCGTCGCGTCCAGCGAAGAAGAGCAGAACCTGACCGAAACCATCGAGACGCTGCTGCAGGAGCTGCCTGAGCTACTCAATCGCCTCGATAGCCTGCTGGCGGCACGCGACCTGCCCGCATTGGCGACATTCCTCAAGGAAGACTGGTGGTCGGTGCAATTGCAGCTCGCGACACCGCTCGGCCAGATCATCGCGCTGGAGGAGCGCCGCGTCGCCAGCGCCTATCAAGCGGCGCAGGAGGTGTACCGGGAGACGCTGATCGGCAGCGCGCTGCTGTTTGTCGTTGGCCTGGCGCTACTGCTGATATTTTCGCGCCTGCTGTTGCGCTATGTGAGCTACAAACTCGACTTGATCGAGAGCGCCCTGCTGCGCATCGGCCAGGGAGACTTCAGCACACGGGTCGGTGGCAGTAGCCGCGGGGAATTCGAGCGCATCGTCGTGGCACTGGACCGGACGGCCGATATGCTTCGCGATGATCGCCAGGCAATCGAGGTTCTGCGGCAGCAGCAAACGTCGACCCTCGAATCAGTGGCCGAGGGGCTGTACGGCACCGACGCCAGCGGCAGGATCAGTTACGCCAATAACGCAGCACAGCAGCTGCTCGGCTGGACTGCGGCAGAGATGCTCGGCAAGCGTCCGCACCCGATGTTTCACCATACGCGTGCCGACGGTACACCGTATCCGGCCGAGGAGTGCCCGCTCTCCGGCAGTCGCCTTCGCCAGGAGGCCGCCACCTCCGGCGACGAAGTGTTCTGGCGCAAGGACGGAACCAGTTTTCCGGTCGAATTCACCGGCGCGCCGATCGTCGCCAACGACGAGGTCGTCGGAGCGATCATCAGCTTTCGCGACATCAGCGAGCGGCGTGCCGCCGAGCTTGCCCGGCAGCAGTTGCTGGACGAACTGCAATTGCGCAACGAACAGCTGAGCACCACCCAGGACGAGCTGAGCCGCAAGGAGGAGGAACTGCGCTCGGTTCTGGAGAACCTGCGCGACGGCGTGATCACGATCGACGGGCAAGGTTCGATCCGCTCGTTCAACCCGGCCATCTGCGCCATCTTCCAGCAGCCGGCCGAAGCCTTGCTCGGCCAGAAGCTGGGCATCCTGATGCCACCCGAGCTGCGCGAAAAGTACGACGATGGCCTGGCACCCCACGTCGCCACCGGCGAAGAACACGTGCTCGGCAAGACGCTCGAACTCGAAGGGCTGCGCGGCGACGGCTCACGCTTTCCGATCGAGCTGTCGATCAATACCTACACCGTACGCAACGAGCACTTCTACAGCGGCATCGTTCGCGACACGACCGAGCGCAAGGCGGCCGAACAGGCTTTGCGCAACGCGCTGGAGAACGCGCAGGGCTACCTCGACGGAACGCTGGCGGTGATGGTGGTCATCGACCGCGAGCTCTGCGTCCGCATGATCAACCGTGCGGGTTGCGACCTGCTCGGCCTGGGTGAGGCGGAGATCGTCGGCAGCAAATGGTTTGAGCGCTTCGTGCCGGCCTCCCAGAGCGAATCCCTGGCCAGGAGTTTCACGTGCTGGCTGGACGAAAAACCAGCGGGCGTCATCGCCGCGCACAACCAGAACGACATCCTGACCGGCAGCGGTCAAATACGCCGTGTCTCATGGAGCAATGGCCTGCTTCGCGATGCTTCCGGCGCCGTGATCGGCAACCTGAGTTCTGGCCTCGACGTCACCGATCAGCATGCCGCCGAGCTGCAGCTGCGCAGCACCGTCGAGCGGCTGACCGAGCTCAACGGCAAACTCGAGGAAGCGCAGAACCAGTTGCTGCAATCCGAGAAGCTGGCTTCGGTCGGCCAACTCGCCGCCGGGGTGGCGCACGAGATCAACAACCCGGTCGGCTTTGTCAATTCCAACCTGGGCAGCCTGAAGGACCAAGTCCAGGGTTTGCTGCAGGTGATCGACGCCTACGCGGCGGCGGACACTATCCTTGCCCAGCATCCGGCGGTAATGCGCGCGATTGCCGAAGCCCGGGAGGCCGCCGACATGGACTACGTGCGCGGCGATGTCGGGACGCTGATCGACGAATCGCTCGAAGGCCTGCGACGGGTGCGCCGGATCGTCCAGGATCTCAAGGACTTCTCGCGCGTCGATAGCGCGGAGTGGGAGTTCGCCAACCTCGAAGACGGCCTGGAGAGCACGCTGAACATTGTCTGGAACGAGATCAAGTACAAGGCCGAGGTGCACAAGGAATACGGCGGAGTTCCCGAAGTCGAGTGTATTGCGGCGCAGGTCAACCAGGTCTTGCTCAACCTGCTGGTCAATGCCGCGCACGCCATCGAGGGCCGCGGAACGATTACCCTGCGCACCGGCTTCGACGATGACGAAGTGTGGATCGAGGTTGAGGACAGCGGCAAGGGCATCCCGCCGGAAAACCTCAAACGCATCTTCGAGCCCTTCTTCACCACCAAGCCGGTTGGCCAGGGTACCGGACTCGGCCTGTCATTGGCGTACGGCATCGCCAAGCGACACGGTGGGCGGCTTGAGGCCAGCAGCGAGGTCGGCATCGGATCGAAATTCCGCCTGGTGCTACCGGCCAGGCGGGAACCGGCCAGGGAGCTCGAAGGCGATGCTTCGCCAGAGCGGATTGGCGAAACATAAAAGCCCGACCCACGATCATGCCGGCTGCTGTGGAAGGCGAAGCGATCGAAGTTATCCAGGTGGCGGATGGCCGGCCGATCAAGATGTGGACGGAAGGCGTGCCGGTCGAGGCCGAGGCGCGCCAGCAACTGCTCAACACCGCCCGCCTGCCCTTCATTTTCCACCACCTGGCGGTGATGCCCGACGTGCATCTGGGCAAGGGTTCGACGATCGGCAGCGTCATTCCGACCCGTGGCGCGATCATTCCCGCCGCCGTCGGCGTCGATATCGGCTGCGGCATGATCGCCACGCGCACTACGCTGAACGCCGCGGACCTGCCCGACCACTTGCATGGACTGCGCTCGGCGATCGAGCGCGCCGTGCCACACGGCCGCACGGTCGGCCGCGGCAAACGCGACCAGGGCAGTTGGCAGAACCCGCCGCAGGCGGTCAACGCACTGTGGGCAGGCCTGCTGCCCGGTTTCAAACGCATCGTCGGCAAATACCCGCGCCTGCAGGACAGCAACCACCACCAGCACCTGGGTACCCTGGGAACCGGTAACCACTTCATCGAGGTCTGTCTCGATGAGGCAGACCGCGTCTGGTTCATGCTGCATTCGGGTTCACGCGGGGTCGGTAACGCCATCGGCCGCAGTTTCATCGCCCTGGCCCAGGCGGACATGCGACAACACCTGGCCAATCTGCCGGATCGCGACCTGGCCTATCTGAAGGAAGGCAGCGCGCATTTCGACGATTACGTCGAGGCCGTCGGCTGGGCGCAGGAATATGCGCGCTGCAATCGCAGCGTGATGATGGCCAGCGTGATCGACGCCGTGCGCCGGCTGATCGGCAAGCCCTTCAGCGTGGACGCCGAAGCGGTGAACTGCCACCACAACTACGTGCAGAAGGAAACGCACTTCGGCAGCGAAGTGTTCGTCACCCGCAAGGGTGCCGTTTCGGCCCGCCAGGGCGAACTGGGGATCATCCCCGGATCGATGGGCGCCAAATCCTTCATCGTCCGTGGCAAGGGCAATGCCGACTCATTCAACTCGTGCAGCCACGGCGCCGGACGCGTCATGAGCCGCAACGAAGCGCGGCGCCGGTTCACCGTCGCCGACCAGGAACGCGCCACCGCCCACGTCGAGTGCCGCAAGGACCAGGAGGTGATCGACGAGATCCCGATGGCCTACAAGGACATCGACGCGGTGATGCACGCCCAGCGCTCGCTGGTGGAAGTCGTGCATACCTTGCGCCAGGTGGTCTGCGTGAAAGGCTGAGGGGCTGAGGGGCTGGGCGCCGGTGAACAAAGCCGCCGGCTGCCGAGGCGACGCGGCGGGTCAGCTCTGTTCGGTCGGAGGTGCCACCTTGAAGATCTCGGCCAGGGTGGTCACCCCGGCGGCGACTTTCATCGCCCCCGAGATGCGCAGGGGCTTCATGCCTTCGCGGTAGGCGAGATCGCGAATCTTGGCAATCTCCTTGTTTTCACTGATCGCCTGCTTTAACTCCGGTGACAGCAGCAGGATTTCGTACAGCCCGACCCGCCCGAGGTAGCCGGTCATGCGGCAATCGATGCAACCGACCGGCCGGTAGAAGCGCGCCGGACGATTGGCTTTCCAGGGCGCGACCAGCTGATCCCACATGGTGTTCTCGACCGCGCTCGCCTGGTGCTCCTGCTTGCAATGCGGACAGAGGATGCGCACCAGCCGCTGCGCCATGATGCCGATCACCGTCGCCGCCAGAAGATACGGCGCAACGCCGAGATCGAGCATGCGGGTGACCGCTGCCGGCGCGTCGTTGGTATGCAGGGTGGACAGCACGAGGTGGCCGGTGAGCGCCGCCTGAATCGCCACCTCGGCAGTTTCGAGGTCGCGGATTTCACCGATCATGATGATGTCCGGGTCCTGCCGCATCAGTGCGCGCACCCCCTGGGCAAAGCCGAGGTCGATGGCGTTATGCACCTGCATCTGGTTGAACGCGCCCTCGACCATCTCGATCGGGTCTTCGATGGTGCACACGTTGACCGCCGGCGTGGCCAGCTGCTTGAGTGTCGAATAGAGCGTCGTCGTCTTTCCCGAACCGGTCGGGCCGGTGACCAGGATGATGCCGTTCGGTTTCTCCGACATCGCCTTCCAGCGCGCCTGATCGTCGTCACTGAAGCCGAGTTCGATGAAACTGCGGACCAGCACTTCCGGGTCGAAGATGCGCATCACCAGTTTTTCGCCGAAAGCGGTCGGCAAGGTCGACAAGCGCAGTTCGGCTTCCTGGCCGTCGGCCGTCCGGGTCTTGATCCGGCCGTCCTGCGGCCGGCGCTTCTCGACCACGTCCATCCGGCCGAGAATCTTGACCCGGCTGATCATCGCCGCCAGGACGCTCATCGGCAGCTGGTAGACCTGATGCAGGACACCGTCGATGCGGAAACGCACGATACCGATTTCGCGCCTCGGCTCAATGTGAATGTCGCTGGCGCGCTGGTCGAAAGCGTACTGCCAGAGCCAGTCAACGATATTGACGATGTGCTGGTCGTTGGCGTCGAACTGGCGATTGCTCCGGCCGAGTTCGACCAGTTGCTCGAATGACGACAGGTTGCCGCCCTGCCCGCCGGCCTGTGCCGCCTTCTTGACCGAGCGCGCGAGATTGTAGAACTCGATCAGATAGCGCGCCACATCGACCGGATTGGCCAGTACCCGACGAATGTCCTTCTTGAGAATCGCCCGCAGCTCCTTTTCCCAGTCGCGCAGAAAGGGCTGCGAAGTCGCCACCACGATCTCGCGCGTCGTCACCTGGATCGGCAGAATGCCGAAGCGGGTGGCGTAGGCACTCGACATGACGTCGGTCACGGCGGTGAAATCGACCTTCAGGGGGTCGATGTGGTGGTAGTCGAGCCCCACCCTTCGCGCCAGCCACTCGCCCAGTTCTTCGAGGGTCAGCGGTCGTGGCGGCTCGTCGTGCGACTTCCATTTCTGGTCAGCAATGATCACCAGCGGATGCGCCGTCAGGCGCTTCAGGCGGCTCTCCTGCTGCAGCGCGTCGGCGTCCGGCTTGGCGACCCGGCCGTCTTCGACCAGCCAGCCGAGCGTTTCTGCGAGCGTCAGGCGGTGTTCGTGTACGGGATTGACCGCTGCTGCTTTCGACATTTGCGCTCTTCCAGTGGGCTGACGGGCAACTATACCGGACAAGCGCCGCGCGGCTCAATGCCGACGGCAAGAAGGTGTAAGATGGCTCGGCGCCGCTCAGAAGCCGTCGTTCCTCCTTTGCAGGCCACCCCGGCAACCGATCACTTCAACCGACCAGGAGACACCCATGCGCAAGAGTTCACTAGTCGTCGCCGCACTCGCCGCCACGCTGTTGGCCATGCCGGCCATGGCGCAATTCGCAGCCGGGATGCAGAGCGGCATGGTCCAGGGCATGCCCGGCAGCGATATGGGGCCCGGTTCAACCGGCATGCACGGTGGCGCTCGTCAGGCCAGGCGCGGCCCCGTCGACTGCAGCAGGTCGGCAGACGTGGAGCAATGCAAGGCGCGCCAGCAAGCGCACCGCAAGGTTTTCGAAGCCTGCAAGGACAAGGTCGGCGCCGAGCGCCGACAATGCATGCACCAGCAGGCACAGATGACCGACTGCAGCCAGGCGCGCAACCCGCAGCAATGCGAGACACGCAAGCAGGCCTATGCCGCCTGCCAGGGACGCAACGGAGCGCAATTCAAGCGTTGCGTGCAGCTGCAGGCGCCGTCAAGCGCTTGCGCCCAAGCCTCTGACCCGGCCCTTTGCGCACAGCACGAGAAGGCACGGACGGTGTGTGCGCCAACAACCGGCGCCGAACATCTGCAGTGCCTGCGCGACATTCTGGCCCCGGCGAAATAGCGATCTGGCGACGACGGCTGCTGTGCGCGCAGCGCACTGTACGGCAAGCGGCGCTCAGCGATCGACCGTCGCCCCCAGCCCTGCCGCTCGCCACTTTTCAAGCTTGCTGGCGAAAGCCAGGGTGTAGGCCGGGCTGCTCGATGGCAACACGTACGTTTCGTAGCCGCGCAGGGCAAACCAACGGACGAGTTTGCCGGCGGTCTGGCCATTGAAGCAGACGCGCCGCAAGCGCGGTGCGCCTGTCTGCAGGCGGGAAAAATCGTTGACCTCGGGCGCCTGAATCGCCGAATCGAGGGCACCCTGCCGCCGACACTGGCGATAGACGTCCCAGACGCCGATGCCGTGCCGCAACAGACGGCGCTGCCGATCGGCGTAGTCAAATTCGGGCAGGGGCTCGCCGAGCAAGGCGCCGAGCAGGCGCCAGAACTGGTTCTGGCGGTGCCCGTAGTACTGCTGCGCCGCCAGTGATGCCGGCGACGGGAAACTGCCGAGAATCAGGGTTCTGACCTCGGCGTCGAGGATCGGCGGCAGGCCATGCAGGATATTGTCTGCTGGCGGCCTGCCGTCGGCACTCACTTGCCGGCGCTACCCAGCGACAAGGCGAGCATCAGGTCGTTGATCCGCTTGACGAAACCTGCCGGGTCGTCGAGCGAGCCGCCTTCGGCCAGCGTTGCCTGTTCGAGCAGCAGGTTGGCCCAGTCGTCGAAGCGGGTTTCCTCGTACTTGAGCCGCTGCACCGCCGGATGATTGGGATTGATCTCGAGGATCGGCTTGCTCGCCGGGGCGTTCTGCCCGGCCGCCTTGAGGATGCGCTGCAGGTTGCCGCCGATGTCGTATTCGTCGGCAACCAGGCACGACGGCGAATCGGTCAGTCGATGCGTGACGCGAACGTCCTTGACTTTGTCACCAAGGGTCGTCTTGACCTTTTCGAGCAACTCCTTGTATTCGTCGGCGGCCTTCTCGGCCTCTTCCTTCTCGGCTGAATCCTCGAGCTTGCCGAGATCGAGACCGCCCTTGGCCACCGACTGCAAAGGCTTGCCGTCGAACTCGGTGAGATGGCTGGTCACCCATTCATCCACGCGGTCGGAGAGCAGCAACACTTCGATGCCCTTCTTGCGGAAGATTTCGAGGTGCGGACTGTTCTTGGCGGCAGTAAAAGTCTCGGCAGTAACATAGTAGATCTTCTCCTGCCCCTCTTTCATCCGCGACACGTAATCGGCCAGCGAGACGTTTTCCTCGGTCGTGTCGGCTTGAGTCGAGGCGAAGCGCAGCAGCTTGCCGATGCGCTCCTTGTTGGCGAAGTCCTCGCCGACGCCTTCCTTGAGCACGCGTCCGAATTCCTGCCAGAAGGTCTTGTACTTCTCCTTTTCGGCCTCGTCATCGCTATCGGCCATGCCTTCGAGCAGGCCGAGAATGCGCTTCACGCAACCGCCGCGGATCGCTTCGATATCGCGCGACTGTTGCAGGATCTCGCGCGAAACGTTGAGCGGCAGATCGTTTGAATCGACCACCCCGCGCACGAAGCGCAGGTAGAGCGGCATCAGCTGCTCGGCATCATCCATGATGAAGACGCGGCGAACGTAGAGCTTGATGCCATGCCGGGCGCCACGGTCGAGCAGATCGAAAGGCGCTTTCGACGGGATGTAGAGCAACTGGGTGTATTCCTGCTTGCCTTCGACGCGCGCATGTATGTGCGCCAGCGGGTTCTCGAAGTCGTGCGCGACGTGCTTGTAGAACTCGTTGTACTGCTCGTCGCTGATCTCCGATTTGGGACGCGACCACAGTGCCGACGCCTGGTTGACCGTCTCGTCCTCGTCGGTGA
>NZ_JAVTWB010000276.1:0-3803 GCF_032229525.1 Accumulibacter sp.
TAAGGACTAAGGGCAGGGTCGGGCGCGAGCACAGAGACAGTCAAGCGTCGCTTGCGAACCCTTGGCGGAGCGCGGGTCGCTTGGCCGCGCAGCGCGGAATTGGCTTACGGGGCGAGCCGCTCGCGCACCCATTGCTGATCGTTGTCCAGTCGGTAGCGCAGGCGGTCGTGCAAGCGACTCTTGCGGCCCTGCCAGAACTCCCAGCTATCGGGCCGCAGGCGGTAGCCCCCCCAGTGCGGCGGGCGCGGCGGGTGTAGCAGGAACCTGGCGCCATAGCGGGCGGCATTGGCGACCAGCACCGCCCGACTGGAGATGACCTGACTCTGCGGGCTGGCCCAGGCTCCGATTCGCGAATCGAGAGGGCGGCTGGCGAAGTAGTCGTCACTTTCTGCTTCGCTAACCTTTTCCGCACGGCCTTCAATGCGCACAACGCGCTCCAATTCGACCCAGTGGAACTGCAGTGCCGCCCAAGGGTTGGCGGCCAGTTCCCGGCCCTTGCGGCTTTCGAAATTGGTGAACCAGGTGATGCCGGATTCATCGTAGCCCTTGATCAGGACGACCCGGGTGGACGGGCGAAGGCTGTTATCCACGGTGGCCAGCGTCATCGCATTCGGCTCGGGTACCTGCGCGGCAATTGCTTCGGCGAGCCATTTTGCGAACTGCATCAGCGGGTCAGCATGTGACGCGTCTTCGCTGAGTTCGGCGCGTTCGTAGCTTTTTCGGAGGTCGGAGAGATTGGTCATCGGGGGTGCGGGGCCGAAGATGGGCCGACGGGGCTGGCTAGCTGATGTTGCCTATGCGCCTTGACGGCGGACAAGTCGCCAGATGATTATCGTCCAGGTGCGAGCGATTGGGCGACATTTGTCCATGCCGTTCACCGTTGCGGCAGTGTTCAGCACATGAATCGAAGCCCGAGGAGACGTGAGCCTCGTAGCTGTGCTGCGCATCGCCGAGAGCTGCGCATCGCGGCCGCTAGCCCTTGAGCCAGGCTTTGCGTAGGGCATTGCCTTTCCGCTTGGCGACCAACTGGTGCGTATCGCGGGCAGGTGCTCCGAGCTGGACGGAGAAGGTCATCAGTTCATCGCGCCGAAAGGCGTGAATCCGGATCGCCTCGCCCGCCCTTCGTAGACCCAGCAGACGGTCCAGGGTCGATGGCGTGACGCGAAATCCGTCGATCGCCATCAGCAGGTCGCCGGCAGACAGGCCGGCTGCCTGCGCAGGGCCGCCTGTGTACACCGTGGTCAACCTGATTTCGTTGCCATCGTGGCTTGTTCTGACGCCTAGCGTCGGTGTCTTCGACGCCGCTTTGCGCTTTAGCCGGATGTCGAAAGGCTTCAGCAGTGGTGCCAACGCAAGTTCCGAGGTGCCCCGTACCGCATCGGCAAAGAACCGCTTCAGGTCCAGGCCGGACAGTTCCTCGGCGATCAAGCGGATCTCTTCGTCACCGACGCCCTCGTCGCTCTGCGGGTCGAGCTGGCCGTGGCGTCGCCAGAGCGCACGCATCACGTCGTCGAGTGAGATCCGGCTGTCGGTTCCGGCTCGCAGAGTGAGGTCCAGCGCCAGCGCGACCAGCGCGCCCTTGGCGTAGTAGCTGACCACCGTGTTGGGCGTGTTCTCGTCCGGCCGATAGTACTTGGTCCAGGCGTCAAAGCTCGAGTCGGCCAGGCTCTGCCGTTGTCGGCCAGGATCGCGCTGGACCTTGTCGATCGTCTTGGCGATCAATCCCAGCCAGTCTTTCAGCGTGATCGTTCCGCAGCGCAGGAGCGCCAGATCGTCGTAGTACGAGGTGAAACCCTCGAACGCCCAGAGCAGTGTGGTGTGGGTCTCACGATCGAGATCGTAGGCAGTGAACGCGGCTGGCTTGATGCGCTTGACGTTCCAGCTGTGAAAGTACTCGTGGCTGCAGAGCCCCAGGAAGCTTCGGTAGCGCTCTGGTGTGCCCTTCATGCCGGGGTAGGGCAGGTCGTCGCGTGCGCAGATCAGGGCCGTCGAAGCGCGGTGCTCGAGGCCACCGTAGCCGTCGCCGACGGCGGTTACCAGGAAGCGGTAGTGCGGCATTGGCGCCGGTTCACCAAAGAAGCGGATCTGCCATTCGCAGATGCGCGTCAGGTCCGCCGCGAGGCGCGCCAGATCGCAGTCATGGCGGCCGCTGATGGCGACTTCGTGCGCTACGCCGCAAGCGATGAAACTTGCCAGGGTGAAGACCCCCATTTCGACGGGGTGGTCGATCAGTTCGTCGTAGCTGCTGGCGCGGTAGAGGCCGAAGCCATGATCCTTGGCGCAGCCCTTTTCACCGCTTGCCGGAGCCAGCGCGGTGGCCACCCGCCAGTCCTGATATCTCTTACCGACTGGCGGCTGGATATCGACCAGGCAGGGCTGTTGTTCGTGACCGAGCGGGCGCAGGAAAACGCTGGTGCCATTGAAAAAAGCGTGCGTCTGGTCCAGGTGTGCGCCGCGTACCGAGAGGTCCCAGGCATAGATCTCGCAGATCAGCGCGAGTGATGCCACCTTGCCGAGCGGTGCCGCTTGCCAGGTGTGCTTGTCGATCCTGTCGAGAGCGACAGGTTTGCCAGCGCTTTCGGCGCGGATCGACACGATGTGGCGCGCGAAGTCACGAATCAGGTAGCTGCCCGGGATCCAGGCCGGCAGCGCAAAACGCTGGCCGGCCGGATCGGCGGCGGCCAGCGTACAGCGCACTTCGAAAAGATGTGCCTCGGGATGGTTTGGGCGAATCGTGTAGCAGATGCTCGGCGGCTTCATCGGGCGCTTTCTGTTTTGTGGCATGGACGGAATTGTACGGCTTCCATGCTGTCCGATAATCGCTGCTCGTTGTCTGAGCGCAGGGGCGCAAGGAAGTCGTTGGCCTTCCCTGATCCGCAAAGCGGCGATTCGCCGATTCCGCATGACCTGATCATGGCTAGGATCCCGGCACCAGTCGTGCCACAATGGTTTCACCGGGCCTAGACCCGGCGATATTTTCTTTGCGAGAAAGAGGAAGGAGACATGAAGGTGATTGGAAATTCAAAGCGCTGGGTGTTCGCGGTAAGCCTGGCCACGGCATTGTTGTCCGCGCCAGCCATGGCGAAGGAGTTGACCGGTACCCTGAAGAAAATCAAGGATACCGGCGTCATCACCCTGGGGCACCGAGAGTCATCGATTCCGTTCTCGTATTACGACGACAAGCAACAGGTGATCGGTTATTCACAGGAAATGATGCTCACCGTCGTTGAAGCGATCAAGGCGGACCTGAAGATGGCCGCGCTCAACGTCAAACTGTTGCCGGTCACCCCGTCGAACCGCATCACATTGCTCCAGAATGGTTCGCTCGACATCGAATGCGGTTCGACCACCAACAACAGCGAGCGCCAGAAGCAGGTGAGCTTCTCGAACACCATTTTCATCATCGAAACGCGTCTGCTGACCAAAAATACTTCGGGGATTAACGATTTCCCTGATCTGGCGGGCAAGAACGTGGTTACGACTGCCGGAACGACCTCGGAGCGTTTGCTGCGCAAGATGAACGAAGAGAAGAAGATGAACATGAGCATCATCAGCGCCAAGGATCACGGCGAGGCCTTCCTGACCCTCGAAACCGGGCGCGCGGTCGCTTTCATGATGGACGACGCCTTGCTCTTCGGAGAAATGGCCAAAGCCAGGCGCGCCAGTGATTGGGCGGTGGTCGGCACGCCGCAGTCGTTCGAGGCCTATGGCTGCATGCTGCCGAAAGATGACGCAGCGTTCAAGAAAGTCGTCGATCGAGCACTGGCCAAGACAATGACCTCTGGCGAAGCCGAGAAGATCTA
>NZ_JAVTWB010000277.1:0-3794 GCF_032229525.1 Accumulibacter sp.
GCGCCCATCGCCGCGCCGGTTCCGAAACCACCGCCCAGAGCATGCGTGCCGCCATGCATCGCCAGCCCACCGATCAAGGCCGGCACCTTGTTCACCAGGGCCAGCAGGACCACGGCAACAATCAGCATCACGCTCAATTCCTTGAGGCTGATACCGGCGCTCATGTTGACGTAGTACTGGTCGACGAAGGACTTGCCGATACCGACCAACAGCACCATGGTGAGCAGCTGCGCGGCGATCCCCAGAACGGTCTTGTAGTAATGGATCGCCATGTCCGAAGTCCATCGCGAGCCACCAAAGCCGAGGAAGAAAACGCCGGCGTAGGCCAGGATCCAGCCGCTCACCAGGAGCAGCAACATATTCACGCCGATCAACGCCAGGATGATGAGGATTGCCGCGCTGATCAGGATGCCGGCCGCACTATCGGTGGGTGACCACACCGATGACTGGTCGAGCACCTTGAAGAAAATATCGAAGCCGATATCGACGATTCCCGAAGGCGTCAGAGACGGCCCGGTACCGCTTGCCGTGCCGCCGATCGTGCGCAGCGAATTCATGATGTCGATGGCGAAGGTCGGGCCGTTGGTAAGCAGCCACCAGAAAAATCCGGTGAAGATCGTGAAGCGCGCGAACTCCGCGTAGAACTCGCCAATGTCGGCCTTGCGCAAGGCCAGCATGCCGAAGGTCCAGACCATCGAGATCAGCACCAGAGTCCAGAACAGCCACGAGGCCCTCGCCGTGATGGTTGCCGCCCAGGTGCTCGCTGCCGCCGAATAACGTGCCAGGACGTTATCCAGCACTCCCGCATTGTCGATGGCTGCATACGCGTCGACCGAGAAGAACACCAGCCACAACAGCAACAGCGGGCCGGCAGGAATTCTCAATAGCGATGGCCTGCTCATCCTCGACACCTCACCAGGCTTTCTTTTCGCTGGCCTTGAAGTCGGGGCCACGGCGCAGGCATGCCGACGCGAACTGCTTGCGCGTAGCCTCGTCGTCTACCTTGGCGATGTTTTCCGGTTTGCAGTTCTCATCGTTAACGGTCGGCGCTTCCTTCGTCGTGGGGATGTCCGGGGAACACGCGCTGACCAGGCCCGCCATGAGTGCGGCCAGGGCTACGCTTGAAAGTTGTGTGACGTTCATTTCCTCTCCTTACCAGGCGCGCGCGGCGCTGTTGCGATAGGTGCCACTGCGCAGTTGCTCGCCGGCAGCGGCTTCTTGTGCTTCACGATCGGCCAGCGCCTGGTTTCGGGTGGCGATGGCGTTTTGCTGCGCGATCAGGAGTCCCCGGATCTGCAGCAACTGGTTCGCCTGTTGGCTGGCCAGCTGGTTGGCGTAGCCGATGGCCTGCATCTGGCCCGTTGCACCTTGCGCACTCGACTGCAGGCGCTGCAGGGTGCGTGCATCGGCTTCCATCGCGTCCTGCTGACGGTCCAGGCCTCTGAACAGCGCATCGGTCGCCCTCTTCTGTGCTTCGGACCCGAGGCGCTGGCTGTCTCTGATCGCGGCCCATTCCGCCGCCGTACACCCGCCAGGGTTGAAGCAAGGCGAACTGCGGTAGTAAGCCGTGTCCTGGAACTTGCCCAGGTAGTTGTCGATGCTGCCGAGGTTGGCCTTGTAGTAGTCCAGGGTGTCGATCGCACCGCGCAGCAGGTTCATCGTGGTGACCGCCTGATCCCAGATGTAGGCGGCCGGCGCAGCGGTATTCCTCAGCATGTTTTCGTACTGCTGCAGTTGCGTCCGGTATTGCTCGATTTGCTTCAGCGTTTGCGCCACGCTTTCCATGGCGGTCATCACGTTCTGCGTGAGGTTGCCGGCATCGAACACAGGGATCCCGGTCGCATGTGCCGGCGCCATCATCCCCGGGCTGGCCGAGAGGGCCATCGCCAGGAAAATTTTAGCGGCTAAAATTTTAGCCTCGGGCTTCATCGTCTTTTCTCCCTGGCGTCATCAGTAGTCAAAGGATTGGTACGGCTTGGAAAACGTCATGTCCTTGGTGACGATGACGTTGAAGCGATAGCCGGGCCGGATCTCCAGCGTCGGCGCAATGTTCATGTTCTTGGCAATCAATTGCGCGGTCACCTGCCCGAGCTGCTGCCCCAGCGCCTCGCTCATGGCGCTACTGGCACTCGGCGTGCCGTAGGGTGTCTGCGTCTGGTTCTGCTGTTGGCTATAGCTGATGCCGGCGGTGACGGCAGACATCAGCAATGCGGACCCGAACAGCCTCAGGTAATGGTTGTTCACCTGGTCGTTGAAGCCGGCGTAGCCGACACCATCGGCACCCGGCATCGAGCCGATGTCCATCGCCTTGCCGTCCGGAAAAACGATGCGCTGCCAGGCCACCAGCACCCGCGCCTGACCGTAGGCCACGTCGCTCGAATAGCTGCCGACCAGGCGCGAGCCTTGCGGGAGCAACAGGTATTTGCCGGTAGCGGTGTCGAAAACGTTCTGCGCGATCTGGGCCATGATCTGGCCCGGCAGGTCGGAATTGATCCCCGAAATCAGCGTCGCTGCCACCACGAATCCGGCGCGTAGTTCGTACGGCGAACGCGGCGCTTCCGGCTGGGAATCGAGCCTCCAGCGGTCGCCTGCTCCGGTGTTGCCGAACTGCGCAACGCTGTTCTTGCCGCCGCTCGCCGCCGTTGGCAGCAGTTGCGGGGCCGACGAAGCGCCGGTGGCCCCTGCTCCTCTCATGCCCTGCAGTTGCGCCAGGCGAGCCTTGTAGGCTGCCGTCGGGTCGTCCCGGCCGGCGGCGTCGATCTGCTGCCGCACTGCGGCCAGGCGGGCAATGGCTTCTTCACGGCTCCCGGGAGCACCGGTCACCCCACCCGGTGGCGAACCCGCGCTGCGCGGGGCGACGACCTGCACGGTGGTCCTGGCTTTCACCGCCTCTTCGAGCTGCTGCATCTTCACCATGCGGATACGATCCAGCTCATCGTCGCGGGGAGAGCGTTGGAGCGAGCCATCACCTGTCGAGCGGGGTGGCAGCGGCGGCGCGTCGAGGTTTTCCGGGCGGGCAATCGGAATCGCGCCGAGTGGCGTACCGGGGCCAGCGAGTTCCGGGACTTGCAGCGGTTTCGCGGCTTCGGCCGGGATGATCCCGTCCTTTTGCTTGCCGGCGATTTCGTTGGCGAACAGGCTGCTGTTGCCGCCCTTCTCCTTTGCCCCCTGCGCCGGCTCGTTCTGCTGGGCGGCGCGATCCGCGGCCACCAGGACCATGACGATCAGGAACACGGTCATGACGCCGCCGACGAGGTACACGGGCAGGTTGTTCACCCGGCGCACACCCGACCGCCGGGACACTTCGCCAGGCGAAGCGTCCGGTGACATTTGCTCTTCGGTGAGGTGCTCAGCCATGGCCGCTCACTCCTTCCGAACCCAGGCACCGGCCGGGGCCACGCTATCGTTCTGCGCCACGTAGGCGCGACTCAGGGACTGCGAGCCGACCATCACCGTGACGCGGTAGAGGTTCGTGCTGGCCGGTGCGTCGAGCACATAGCGCAGGTTCAGCCCCGGCCCGGCGGCTTCCGCGCTGTCCGCCGGCGCGGCCTCGTCCGGTTCGAACTCCAGAATGGCGTAGCCCTTGATGCGCAGCGATTCGACCAGTGCGCTGCCGTAGGCGTCGGGCGTCGGCTGGCCGAGGTCGAAGCGGGTGCTCGCCGGTGGGTACAGGACCGTGAGCTGCTTCACCGTGTCCGCGGCGAGCCTTTCATTCAGGGTGGCCGGGGCATTGGCGTCGAGAAAATTGCCGTAAGGCTCGATCGAGGCGCAGCCGGCCAGGCCGGCCAACAGGA
>NZ_JAVTWB010000278.1:0-22684 GCF_032229525.1 Accumulibacter sp.
TGATGATCTGGCATTTCTGGCGCGGACCGTGGCCATTGCTGGCGGGCGCCTTGTTGCTGGCCTTGTTCAATCTGGCCACTCTGTTACTGGCGGGGCATCCGTGGACCATCACCTGGGCTTTCACCCTCTGGGCAGCGAAGCTAGCGCAAGCGCTGGGCTGGAACCCCGCCCTCGATTCCTTCTGGGATCAGCCGTTCCAGCGTGCCGCTCTCGAGAGCGGCATTCTGAGCGATGTGACCTCAACCATGAACATTGGTCTGGTACTCGGTGCGGCGATCGCGGCCCTACTCGCCAAACGTTTTGCGCCGGCATGGCGCATGTCGGCACGCTCTCTTTGCGCTGCGCTGCTCGGCGGCCTGGCGATGGGCTATGGCGCTCGCCTGGCCTACGGCTGCAATATCGGCGCCTTCTTTTCCGGTGTGGCGTCTACCAGCCTGCACGGCTGGTTGTGGATCATTGCCGCGCTGATGGGATCATCGATCGGGGTGCGCTTGCGCCCATTGTTCGGCTTGACCAACGAGTTACCGACGGTGGTATGAGTCGCGATGTTACCGCGCCAGCAAAGGCAGCTGCGGGTTGGATGACCTTTGGCTTTCCTGGAGCGAACTTTTCCAGGCGTTAGCACTCTCAAACTGTGAGTGCTAAAATGCAATCGTTGAACATCAAACAGTAAGCAGGAGTTCACCCAGATGACACCAACCTTGGCTCTACCCACGATCTCTGCTGTCGGCAGTATAGACGCGTATATCCAGGCGGCCAGACAGTTTCCGCTACTGACGGAAGAGCAGGAATTCGGTCTTGCGACCCGCTTTCGCGAACAAAGCGACCTTGGCGCCGCACGACAACTGGTCCTTTCTCACCTTCGCCTGGTGATTTCCGTTTCACGTGGCTACCTGGGATACGGCCTGCCACACGCCGATCTGATCCAGGAAGGCAATATCGGGCTGATGAAAGCGGTAAAGCGATTCGACCCGGGGCGCGGCGTGCGGCTGGTTTCTTTCGCCATCCACTGGATCAAGGCGGAAATCCATGAGTACGTACTGAAGAACTGGCGGATGGTGAAACTGGCAACCACCAAGGCGCAGCGCAAGCTGTTCTTCAACCTGCGCAGCATGAAAGCCAGCCGCGACGCGCTCGGCCCGCTGCAGGTTGCTGATATCGCGCATCGCTTGAGCGTGAAGCCGCAGGAGGTGCTCGAGATGGACACTCGCCTGACAGGTCACGATATGGCGTTCGACGCCCAGACTGAAGATGACGAGGCGTTTGCACCGGCTGCCTATCTGGCCGACAACTCGAGCGAACCGGTGCATATTCTCGAAGCCCGTGCACGTGAACGCTTGCACAACGAAGGTCTGCGAAACGCGCTGGGTAATCTGGATCCGCGCAGCCGCCGAATTGTCGAAGCGCGTTGGCTGTCGGACGAAAACCCGGCAACCCTGCACGACCTGGCGGCAGAATTCGCGGTTTCAGCCGAGCGAATTCGCCAGATTGAAGTCAAGGCGATGCAGAAAATGCGCGCCAACCTCGCGCCGCTGGCAGCCAGCACTTGAGGCCAGGGCGCGGTCGCCGTTAAAGGCCGGTCCTCCGGCCTTTTTCTTGCGCTGTTGGCTGCCGGTTTGCCGCTAGTCGAATACAGAGTGTCGGGGTCACACGCGTCCACCGATCCAGGTGCCCAACTGGTGGCTTTCCTGGCAGTCAGAACTTGATCAGTTTGCCGAGTTCGCGAATGAAGGCCTTTGGATCGGGATCGTCGGTGTAACGGAAGACGACGAGGCCGCGACGGTCGATGAGATTGATATGGCGGCTTTCATTTCCCCCGAGAACGCCCAGCACGTCCAGTAGTTTTCCGTCTGTCGCCCGGGCGAGTGCGAGATCGGGGTGTGCCTCCATCAAGGCCGCGGCGGGCGTCGTGGCATCGGTGATCACCCACAGGCGATCGACGCGCGCGATGTTGCGTCCCTGTGCGGTGCGTGCCTGCCGCGTCAGGTAAAGCGTGCGCTGGCAGCGCGTATCGCATCCACCGGGCGCCGCGAATATCACCAGCCACTTGCCGCTGACCGCCGGGTGCTCAAGCGGCGCTCCGTCCAGTTGCTGCAAGAACTCGAAGGGAAGCGCCACCGGCTCGAGCGCCTGACCCACCGTGGACGCAACCTCCGGCGGTGATACGTAGCGAAAGTACAACGCGGCAAGTAGAGGCAATACGGCTACCGCCACTATCGCCAGCAGCGTCAATCTGCCCTTGCGCCGAGTCGACCCCGACGCAGGTGACGGCGCGGGGGAAGGGGAGTAATCCGCCCCCGCGGCGGTCTTCCTGTCTGTAGTCATTTTTTTCGCCAAGCAAGAACGCCATAGCCGGTAGCCATGAGCGCGAAAACCAGCCACATCGCCACATAGCCATAGTGCCTTGTCGCCGGATTGTCCGGGGTACCCCAGTCGCGAATCAGGCCGTCGCCATCCTCGCCTGTTTGCAGCAGAACGATCGGCAGCGCATCCAGGCCGCTAAGCTGGCGGTAGTCCGCTTCACGGACATGTTGCCAAATCGCTCCCTGGGGCACTGTCTTCTGCAATTCGAACGTTTTGAGTTCGAAGCTGCGGGTCACGCCGGCAACTTCGATCTCACCCTTCGCTGATGAAACCAAGGGAATGTCCGAACGCAGTCGGGGCGCAGCGATCCAGCCACGATTGACCAATACGACCACCTTGCTACCGGACAGCTGCAAGGGCGTCAGAACCTGATAGCCGGGGCGACTACGATAAATCTTGTTGTCCAGGAAAATGGTCTTCTCCGGAAGCCATTGGCCGCGTGCCGTGGCCGCCCGGTCGATCAGTTCATCACGCTGGCGCTGCTGCGCAGACAGGGCGATTGGCGTCGACACCAGCGCCGCCTGCTCCCGCTCGAAGCGTGCGCCACGCGTTTCCGCGCGCCAGAGTTGCAGGCGCGCCATACCGAGACAGACCAGAACCAGCAGAATGATCAGCAGCGGGCGCAGGTATGCACGCCTGAGAGGAGAAATCGACATTGTCAGAACGGTGACCCTGGCCTAGTGTCGTAAGCAGAGCACGAGTCCGGTAGACTGCTAGTTTTCAGGAGGGACGTCCATGCGCATCATCATTGTACTGATGCTGATCACCATCATCGCCAGTCTGGGTAGTGCGCTGGTCTTCATCTATCGTGATCAGGGCCAAGGCAAGACCCGAGCCGTGAAGGCACTGTCCTTGCGAGTCGGTCTTTCTTTCGCCCTGTTTCTGCTCTTGATGGCCGGGCACTGGTTTGGCTGGATAGCCGGCCGCCTTTGATAGCGCGCGGCGCAGCGCCAATGCGCCGCGCCGCGCCGCGCGTTGCTGCTTACAGCCAGTAGATGACGATGAACAGGCCCAGCCAGACGACGTCGACAAAGTGCCAGTACCAGGCTACGCCCTCGAAGGCGAAGTGACGCTCAGCGGTAAAATGCCCCTTGAGGACTCTGAACAAAATGACAGTCAACATGGTCACGCCCAGCGTCACGTGAAAGCCGTGAAAACCGGTCAACATAAAGAACGTCGAACCGTAAACACCCGTCGTCATCTTGAGGTTCATGTGCCCGTAGGCTTCGCGGTATTCGAACACCTGCAGACCGAGAAACAGAACCCCGAGGGCGATGGTCAAGGCCAAGCCCAAGATCAACTGCTGCCGCTTTTTCGCGACCAATCCCCAATGCGCCCAGGTCAGCGTCGCGCCTGAAGTCAGCAACAGCAGGGTATTGATGGCGGGAATGCCCCAGGCGTGCATCTTCGAGAAAGGATCGCTGGCGCCAGGCCCGGCAGATGGCCATGAATCCTGGAAGCCCTCCCACAGTGCGGCCTGTTCGGGACTGGCAAGGTCCGGTATGGCCACGACACGGATATAGAACAACGCGCCAAAGAAGGCGACGAAAAACATCACCTCCGAAAAGATGAACCAAGACATCGCCCAGCGGAACGAGCGATCCACCTGCACGTTGTAGCTGCCGCCCTCCGATTCCCCGATCACACGGCCAAACCAGCCAAACAGCATCAGCGCCAGAACGGCAAACCCGCCCATCAGCACGAAGCCGCCATTGGCGATCGAATTCATCATCAGCACGGCGCCGCTTGCGAGCAAAAGCAAGGCAAACGAACCAACCAGCGGCCAGTGTGAAGGCTGCGGAACGAAATAGCGGCCTGCGGATGCGGGGTGACTCATTTTGATTCCCTCCAAATCATTTTGTCGTTGTATCTTTGTTACCTTGTTCGCGCGTCAGATCACTGACCGCTCATGTGAATTGCTACGCTCACCAGCACCAGCACAAAAACCAGCATGAACACCAGCGCCGTGACCAGAATCTTCAGCGGCGACAACGGTGGCGCACCATTCTCGGCCGGCTTGTGGCCACGGACCCCCAGCAGGCCCCACGCGACCGTACGAACGGTGCGAAGGAGCCCGTCTTTCGGTGGCTGTGATTTCGTCGCCGACATCCTTCACTTCCCGATTTCTGCAGCTGGTGCCGACGAGTTCGTACTGCCTGCAGGCACCTCAAAAAAGGTATACGAAAGCGTCACCCTGTTAACTTCTTCGGGCAGTCCTTTATCGAGCAAGAGGACAACCGGCATCTCTCGTACCTCGTGCGGGGCGAAGGTCTGCTGCTTGAAGCAAAAGCATTCCAGCTTCTTGACATAGCCACCCGCGTACTGGGGGCTGTAACTAGGTACGGCCTGACCTATGACGGTGCTGTTGCGGGTGTTCTCCACACGATAGGTCACGTGCACAACTTCCCCAGTCTTGACCTCCATGCTGGCAGTCTGAGGGCGAAAGAGCAAACCGCCGTCATGGCTATTGGCATCGAACTCGAGGGTCACGGGGCGCGACGGAAGGGCCGACGACGCGACGCGCTCCGCACGATCGATGTCGTACAGGCCGGCCCACTCGCAAAAAGCGCGGTAGAAGGTGGGCTGCACGGAGACAAACAGCAGGCTGCCGACCACCACGGCCAGCAGCACCGCAACGACACGCCCGTTGCTGATCGCCCGAGAACGCGATCCACCGCCGGTTGCGGTTGCGCCGACCGGACCGAGGGCGGAGTTCACGTGTTGTTCAACCACTGCCGGATGATGAAGCTCAAGAAGACGGCTGCCGCGAGCAGGGCCAGGCCGATCCCGATGCGACGGTTGCCCTGCTCGCGCGACGGGTCACGAGTCATGCGTGCGCCTCGGCCTGATTAAAGGGCGGAGGATCTTCGAAGGTATGGTAGGGCGCCGGCGAGGGCACCGTCCACTCGAAGCCGTGCGCGCCATCCCAAGGCTTGTTTCCCACCTTGGCGCCGCCCTTCATTGCCTGAAAGACGATCACCAACACCAGCAACTGGCTGAAGCCGAAGCCGAAAGCACCGATTCCGGAAATGACGTTGAAGTCGGCGAACTGCTGCGCGTAGTCAGGGATCCGTCGCGGCATGCCAGCCAGACCGAGGAAATGCTGCGGGAAGAAGGCAATGTTGAAGAAGATCATCGACGACCAGAAGTGGAGTTTCCCCAGACTTTCGTTATACATGTGGCCGGTCCATTTCGGTAACCAGAAATAGAGGCCGGCATAGGCCGAGAAAAGCGCTCCCGCAACCATCACGTAGTGGAAGTGGGCGACGACGTAGTAGGTATCCTGCAACTGGATGTCCACCGCGGTCATGGCCAACACCAAGCCGGTCAGCCCTCCGATGGTAAACAGGACCAGAAAGCCCAGCGCAAACAGCATCGGCGTTTCAAAGGTCAGCGAGCCGCGCCACATGGTGGTGACCCAGTTGAAGACTTTCACCCCGGTCGGGACGGCAATCAGCATGGTTGCATACATGAAATAGAGCTGGCCGGTGAGCGGAATGCCCGTCACGTACATGTGGTGCGCCCAGACGAAAAAGGAGATCAGGCCGATGGCGGCGATGGCGTACACCATCGAGGCATAGCCAAACAGGGGCTTGCGCGAAAACGCCGGGATCACATGCGAAACCACTCCGAAGGCCGGCAAGGCAATGATATAGACCTCGGGGTGACCGAAAAACCAGAAGATATGCTGGAACAGCACCGGATCACCGCCACCGGCGGCGGAAAAGAAACTGGTTCCAAAATGGCGGTCGGTAAGCAGCATGGTCACCGCGCCGGCCAGGATCGGCATCGAAGCGATCAGCAAAAAGGCCGTCACCAGCCACGTCCAGCAGAACATTGGCATTTTCATCAAAGTCATGCCCGGGGTGCGCATGTTGAGAATGGTGGTGACGATGTTGATCGAGCCCATGATCGACGACATGCCCAGGATGTGCACGGCGAAGATGGCCATATCCATCCCCATCCCCATCTGGATCGACAGCGGCGGGTAAAGGGTCCAGCCGGTGCCAGGAGCGCCCCCGGGGACGAAGATCGAGGTGGTCAGCAGAATCGCGGCGGGCGGCAGCAACCAGAAACTCCAGTTGTTCATCCGCGCGAAAGCCATGTCCGAGGCCCCGATCATCATCGGGATCATCCAGTTGGCGAAGCCGACAAAGGCCGGCATGATCGCCCCAAAGACCATGATCAGCGCGTGCAGGGTCAACATCTGGTTATAGAACTCGGGCGACACGAACTGCAGGCCCGGCGTAAACAGTTCCGCGCGGAGGATCAGCGACATCGCGCCGCCGACGAGGAACATCGCGAAGCTGAACCACAGGTACATCGTACCGATGTCCTTGTGGTTGGTCGTGGTGACCCAGCGCTTCCAGCCCGTTGGGTGCCCGTGGCTATCGTGATCGTGACCGTGATTGCCGGCGTAACCGGCGTGTGACGTGGCTTGCATAATCAGATTCTCCTGATGGCCTGTGGCGCGACTACTTGCCGCGAAGCGCCTTGACTTCGGCGGGCTGAATGACTTCGCCGAGCTTGTTGGTCCATGCGTTCCGCTCGTAGGCGACAACGGCAGCGATATCGGTGTCACTCAACTGCGCGCCGAAGGCCGCCATTGCAGTACCCGGCCGACCATTGAGGACGACGTTGAGGTGCTCCTGCTTGGGTCCCTTGACAATCTTGGAACCATTGAGCGCCGGGAACGCGGGTGGCAACCCCTCGCCGTTCGCCTGGTGGCACGCAGCGCAGTTGGCAGCATAGACCGTCTCACCACGCGCAACCAGCTCATCAAGAGCCCAGACCTTGTTCGGGTCCTCCGCAACTGAAGCCAGCGCCGCCTTCTGCTCGGCAACCCAGGCCGCGTATTTTTCTGCGGAAACCACCTCGACGACCACCGGCATGAAGCCGTGATCCTTGCCGCAGAGCTCCGAGCACTGACCACGGTAAGTGCCTTCCTTCTCGGCGCGGAACCAGGTGTCACGCAAGAAACCGGGGACCGCGTCCGTCTTGACCGCGAAGGCCGGCACCGACCAGTTGTGAATCACGTCCATTGCCGTGGTGAGAATACGCACCTTCTTGCCGACCGGCACCACCATCGGGCGATCGACCTCAAGCAGATAGTTCTCACCCTTCGGAGCCTTGTTTTCGATCTGGTCGCGAGGCGTGGACAGCACGCTCATGTACTTGATCCCGGCGGCATCTCCGGTGAGGTATTCGTAACCCCACTTCCATTGGTAGCCGGTGACCTTGATCGTGACGTCTGGCTGCGAGGTATCGCGCATGTCCACCAATGCCGAGGTGGCCGGAAAGGCGATTGCGATCAGGATCAGGGTTGGCACGACGGTCCAGGCGATCTCAACCGTCGTGTTGTCGTGGAAATCAGCCGCTTTGTACCCTCTGGACTTGCGATGATAGATCAGCGAATAGGTGACGACCGCAAAGACGCCGACAAAGATGATGACGATCACCCATAACAACAGGCTATGCAGCTCGTAGACGCGCCGAGCAACGGCGGTCACCGGCTCCTGCAGGTTGAGTTCCCACGCGGCGTTCGCACCACCACTGAGCATGCCGAGCAGTCCTGCGACCAGCAACCCGGCATAACCGTGTCGCAAACCATTTGTGCAGCAATTGCTGCTTGAGCGTCGTGCCATCTTCTCCCTCTCCCCGCCAGTTCCCGAGCCATGCGGCACAGCATCGGCGCATACGCCTGACGTCTTCGAAAACGTACCAAAAAGGGCCCTTGCGGACCCCGTTCCAGTTTTTCACCAGCAGCGAAGGTTAACACTCAAATTGATATGAATCAATCCGCGGATCAGAATTTTCCGCGCGCTCTACGCTTAGACGGCGCGCGCAAGGATAACGATAGCCGATCGAAGCCCGAGCCGCCGCGATTCCGCAGGCACCTCGAAGCTCAGCGCAGCAGGAAATGCGCCGACGGATCCCGAGCGCTTTACCTTCGGCAGCGGAGCAAGCCGCGGTTGCCACGCAGGTCTGGCCGCGTGTTAAACTTTTCCGCGTGACACCTTGATTTGTGTCAAGTCCAGCCGGTCTGGTCGCGGCATCTGGCCACTCGGGAGGAGATCGATGAGCCTGGTTGTAGCGCACACACCAGAGGGGCGGACATGGATCGCGCGCCCGAACTGCTCGCTTTCGGCTAGCGAACGCAAACTGGTGTTTGCGGTCACGGCCTCGGTATCAGGCACGATCGCGCTCGCGTTTTCGTATTTTGGCGCCTGGCCGGTGATGCCGTTTACCGGCATCGAACTTGCTCTTCTCTGGTACGCGCTGCGACATGTCGGGTTGTCGGCAAACGATTTCGAGAAAATCGTGCTTGAATCAGAACGATTGACGATCGAAAGCCGCTGCGGAACACTGGTCGAGCGCCATGAGTTTCACCCGTTTTGGGCGCACCTGCGGTATGTAAGACCTCAGGGGCACCACCACCACCGCTTGCTGCTACGTTCGCATGGCCGGGAGATCGAACTTGGCCGCGCGCTGACCGATGAGCAGAAAATGATGCTCGCCGGCGAGCTGAAGACAAACCTGGGTGTTGTGCAACCCGAAAAACTCCCTGGGGAGCGTAGTTGAAAACTGATGATCGTTTCCGTCGGCGGGTGAAAGTTGGCTGGTCAGGTCTGCTCGCAGCGGCGATTCCGTCGCTCGCGCATGCTGAGGTCAACGCGAACTTGTCGACACCGGGCAGCGCCATCGCTGGCGCTCCGCTCGACATCCATGGCTACTTCATGATCATCCTGACGGTGTTGTTCATCGCGGTTTTTTGCATCATGATTTTCTCGATGACCCGACAGCGCAAAGAGGACGGACACCACCCCGCCCAGTTCGCTGGGCCGACCGGGAGAGTACAGTGGCTTTGGGCGACGGTACCGTTTGCCATTCTGCTGTTCATTGATTACGTGCTGCTCAGCATTCATTTCTCCAGCTGAGCAGCCTACGTGTTCCAGATAGGGTCGGCGCTGCAGCGAGCAGCCGCCGAGCTATCAGCAGGTAGGACGAGGACAGGAAAGTAATATGGCAGTGATGAGTACAAGTTCCCGGCGTTCGGTCGGCAAACGCCTGGCGGTTTTCTTCGAGCTATGCAAGCCACGGGTCAACAGCCTGATCGTGTTTACGGCAATGATCGGCATGTTTCTGGCCGCCCCCTCGTTCCCGCCCTTCGGACTGTTTGTCGCCGCATCGGTCGGCATCGCACTGGTGGCCGGCGCGGCAGCAGCGATCAATTGCCTGATCGAACAGCAGATTGACGCGCTAATGGCGCGAACACGCGCTCGCCCCACCGCACGTGGCGAAGTCTCGGCGACGGAAACGCTGACACTGGCAACCCTGGTCGGCGGCCTCGGACTGTGGACTCTGTACGCCTTCGTCAATCCGCTGACGATGTGGCTGACGCTGGCAACCTTTCTCGGCTATGCGGTGATCTATACCGTTGTGCTGAAACCGGCAACGCCGATGAACATCGTCATCGGCGGCGCCTCCGGCGCCATGCCGCCGCTGCTTGGATGGGTGGCGATCACCGGCCAGATTGGCCCCGAAGCCCTGATCCTCTTCCTGATCATCTTCATCTGGACCCCGCCGCATTTCTGGGCGCTCGCCTGTTATCGCTGTGCCGACTACGCCAAATCCGGCCTGCCGATGCTGCCGGTGACCCACGGCGTCCGTCTGACCTGTCTGCACAGCCTGCTCTACGTGGTGATGCTCACCGGCGCGACCATCCTGCCCTACACGCTCGGCATGAGCGGGCCGTGGTATCTGGCCGCAGCGCTGATTCTCGACGGTATTTTCCTGCTCTACAGCGTCATGCTCTGGCGAGACTACAGCGACAAGCTGGCAAGACTGACCTTTCGCTATTCGATCATCTATCTGACACTGCTCTTCGCCGCGCTGCTCGCCGATCATTTTCTGCGCTGAGCGGTCGGTCAGGTCGCGAGTGCGGCCAGCAGTTTTTCGTGAATGCCGCCAAAACCGCCATTGCTCATCACCAGGATCCGGTCGCCCGCCCGTGCTGCGTCGGCGATCTGTGTCACCAACTGCTTGAGATCGTCCTCGACGACGGCTTTCTCACCTAGCGGCGCCAGCGCTTCGCTGGCGTCCCAGCCGAGATTTGCCGCATAGCAGAAAACCAGGTTGGCGTCGGCCAGGCTGGTCGGCAGCAAGGCCTTCATGACCCCCAGCTTCATGGTGTTCGAGCGCGGCTCGACGACCGCCAGAATACGCGCCGAGCCGACCCTGCGCCGCAAGCCGGCAAGGGTCGTCGCGATCGCCGTCGGATGGTGAGCAAAATCGTCATAGACCTCAACGCCGCGGGCCGCCCCACGCAGCTCCAGCCGACGCTTGACGCCTTCGAAACCCGCGAGCGCTTTCAGGCCCTGGGCCAAAGGTACGCCGACATGCCTCGCCGCCAGCAGGGCGGCAAGCGCATTGTGGCGATTGTGGTTGCCGGTCAGATTCCAGCGCACGCTGCCGATCAGCTCTTCGCCCTGCCGTAGGTGCAGCGAGCCGTCCACGTCGTCGCCGTCGACGCACCAGCCGCCCGGATCGTTGAAGCGCTCGACCGGTGTCCAGCACCCCCTGGCCAAAACGCGCTCCAGGGCGTCCTCCGCGGCATTCGAAAGAATCAGGCCAGTGCCCGGCAGCGTGCGCACGAGGTGATGAAACTGGGTCTCGATCGCTGCAAGATCGGCGAAGATGTCAGCATGATCGAACTCGAGATTGTTCAGAATCGCTGTTCGTGGGCGATAGTGCACGAACTTGGAACGCTTGTCGCAGAAGGCACTATCGTACTCGTCGGCTTCAATCACGAAGAACGGCGAGTTGATGTCGTTACCGGCCAGCCGCGCGGAAACCCCGAAATTCATCGGCACGCCACCAATCAGGAAACCGGGGCTCAGACCGGCGTGGTCGAGAATCCACGCCAGCATCGCGGCCGTCGTTGTCTTGCCATGCGTCCCGGCGACTGCCAGCACCCAGCGTCCGTTCAATACGTGCTCGGCAAGCCACTGTGGTCCGGACAGGTAGGGCAGGCCGCGGTCCAGGATCTCCTCGAGGAGCGGATTGCCGCGCGAAATGGCGTTGCCGATCAGGTAGCAATCGGGTTCGAATGAGGTCTGCGCCACATCGTAGCCTTCGACGAGTTCGATCTGCGCGGCGGCCAGTTGCGTGCTCATCGGCGGGTAGACGGCGCTGTCGCAGCCAGTCACCCGGTGCCCCGCAGCGCGAGCCAATTGGGCGACGCCGCCCATGAAGGTGCCACAGATGCCGAGGATATGAATATGCATGTAACCGATCCAAGTTAGAATTGGTTCGAAGAAGGGGCGATTGTACCTCTGCGAACGCCCTGCCTCGCTTCGTCAACCCGCCCGCCCTCACCGCCTACCCGGGGACGCTTCCATGAGCAGCCGACAGGATCGCCAGCGCAACCTCATCGCCAGCCTCGCCGCCAGGCTGATGGCTGAAGATGGCATCAACGCTCCCGCGATTGCCAAACGCAAGGCGGCGCGTGCCCTTGGCTTGCCGGACAACGCCGCGATG
The DNA here is from genome assembly GCF_032229525.1 of Accumulibacter sp. GTDB lineage: Bacteria > Pseudomonadota > Gammaproteobacteria > Burkholderiales > Rhodocyclaceae > Accumulibacter. The sequence continues at coordinate 11,905 of NZ_JAVTWB010000278.1, forward strand.
CCGGATGACAGTGAAGTCACGGCCGAACTGCGAACCTACCAGCGGCTCTTCCAGGAGGAGGAACAGCGGGCGAGAAACACTCACCTGCTTGACGTGGCCGCGCGGCTGATGGCAACCGTCCAGCGCTTCAATCCCTATCTGAGCGGCTCGGTCCTTGACGGCACCGCCGGCCGCCACGCGGAGATCGACATTCAACTCTTCACCGACAGCGCAAAGGACGTTGAAATCTTCCTGCTCAACGAGCGTATTGACTACCGGCACAGCCTGCCGCGAACCGATCGTGCGGAAGCGGTGCTGACGATTCTCACTGATGATGTCGTCGCCAACCTGGTTGTCTACCCGCGCGATCAGGAACGCGTCAGCTACAAGACTCGCGATGGCCGAATGCGCGAGCGTGCGCGTCTCGATATGGTCAAGAAGCTGTTGCATGAGAGTTGCGTACCGGCGCGATGAAAAGGCTCGGCGCATTCCTGATCATTGGCCTACTTGCCGTAATCGTCGCGCTTCTTGCGGGCATCTACGTGGGAACGCAGAGTTCCGACACGATTCAGCAGAGTTCGCCGACGCCTGACGCAGCGGTCATAGCCCGGTTTTTTGCCAGCAGTCTCGACGATGTGGACGGCAAGCCATTTCCCTTCGCCCAGTGGCAGGGCAAGACCCTGGTGGTCAATTTCTGGGCGACCTGGTGCCCCCCTTGCCGCGAAGAGATGCCGGCATTCTCGCGCTTGCAAAGCCTATATTCGGCAAAAGGGGTCCAATTTGTCGGCATTGCGCTCGATTCCGCCGAAAGCGTGCGATCCTTTTCCGAACGTTATCCGGTCAACTATCCGCTCCTGATCGGCGGCTCGAGAGGCGTTGATCTGGCGCAGCAGTTCGGCAACTCGAACCTGGGTCTTCCCTATACCGTCATTCTCGGCCCGGGACGTGAGGTACGCCTGCTCCAACTGGGGCCATTGTCGGAGAGTGAACTGGACCGTTTCCTGCAAGAATCGGCTTTGCGCTGAAATGTTGTTGCTGGACAAAATGCAGCGATTTGCGTCAAACTTGCGGTCATGAAGAAGCAAAAGAACGCTACGCCGGAAACCGATAAGGTATCGGAGCTTCCTCGTCTGCTCGTTTTGCACGGCCCCAATCTCAATCTCCTTGGTACTCGCGAACCCATCTACTATGGTTCGACGACGCTTGCCGAAATCAACATGGCTCTTGCCCACCGTGCCGAGGCAGCCGGCGTTGATTTGGAGACATTCCAGAGCAATCACGAAGGAGCACTGATCGAGCGTGTGCATGCCGCTCGCGAGCAGGGTGTGGCCTACATGATCATCAATCCGGCAGCCTACACGCACACCAGCGTCGCGCTCCGCGATGCCGTTGCCGGGACCGACATCCCCTTTATCGAAGTCCACCTCTCCAACGTGCACACCCGCGAGCCTTTCCGCCACCACTCGTATTTTTCCGATCTGGCGATTGGCGTCATTACCGGCCTTGGCAGCGAGGGCTACCTGCTGGCGCTCGAGTACCTTCTGAGCAGGATTTCAGCAGAGTAAGATCTTCGATTATCGACAGACATCGTCTGGCGGCTGTTGCCCGTGTGGCCGCAAGAAAAAATACTCATCCGGAGGAATTCATGGACCTGCGCAAGCTCAAGAAACTGATTGATCTCGTCGAAGAGTCGAGCATCACCGAACTCGAGATCAACGATGCCGAGGAAAGGGTTCGCATCGTCAAACATGGCGGAGCGATTGCTCATCAGGCGTACGCAATGTCAATGGCCGCGCCAGCAAACGTGCCGGGACTGCCGCCGGGTGCGCCGGCAGAGGCCTTGGCCGCAGAAGCGGTGCTCGCAGCGGGTGATGTGGTCAAAGCGCCGATGGTTGGCACTTTCTACCGCTCTGCCAGCCCGGGCGGTGAGCCGTTCGTGCAGGTCGGCAGCGTCGTCAAGGCTGGTGAACCGCTGTGCATTATTGAGGCAATGAAGCTGCTCAACGAAATCGAAGCCGACAAGGCGGGAACCGTAACGGCCATTCTGGTCGAGAACGGCGAACCGGTAGAGTACGGCGAGCCGCTGATCGTCATCGCCTAAGGAGGCGCGTCCGTCATGTTCGGAAAAGTACTTATTGCCAACCGCGGAGAAATCGCCCTTCGCATCCAGCGTGCGTGCCGCGAACTCGGCATCAGGACCGTGGTGGTGCACTCGGAGGCTGATCGCGAAGCCAAGTACGTCCGACTGGCCGACGAATCAGTGTGCATCGGCCCGGCGCCGTCGGCCCTGAGCTATCTCAACGTACCGTCGATCATATCAGCGGCCGAGGTCACCGACGCCGAAGCCATTCACCCGGGCTACGGTTTCCTCTCCGAAAACGCCGACTTTGCCGAACGGGTCGAATCGTCCGGTTTCGTATTCATTGGTCCCCGCCCGGAGACCATCCGCCTGATGGGCGACAAAGTGTCCGCCAAGGACGCCATGCGAGCAGCTGGCGTTCCCTGCGTTCCAGGCTCGGAAGGGGCTTTGCCCGCCGATCCGCGGGAGATCCTGCGCATCGCCAAGGAGGTCGGCTATCCGGTGATCATCAAGGCCGCCGGCGGCGGCGGCGGGCGAGGCATGCGGGTCGTGCATACCGAAGCGGCGCTGGCCAATGCCGTCACCATGACGCGCACGGAAGCCCAGAGCTTTTTCGGCAATCCAAACGTTTACCTTGAGAAGTATCTCGAAAATCCGCGACACGTCGAGATCCAGGTGCTTGCCGACAGCTTCCGGAATGCCGTCTACCTCGGCGAACGTGACTGCTCGATGCAGCGCCGGCACCAGAAAATCATCGAAGAGGCGCCGGCCCCTGGCATTGCCGCCCGCCACATCGTACGCATTGGCGAGCGTTGTGCCGAAGCCTGCCGACGCATCAACTATCGGGGCGCGGGCACTTTCGAATTCCTCTATGAGAACAACGAGTTCTATTTCATCGAGATGAATACCCGCATCCAGGTCGAGCATCCGGTCACCGAGTTCATCAGTGGCGTCGACTTGGTAGCCGAGCAGATCCGCATCGCCCACGGCGAGCGGCTGCGCTTCAAACAGCGTGATCTGGAGTTCCGCGGCCACGCCATCGAATGCCGAATCAACGCCGAAGACCCGTTCACCTTTGTTCCGTCGCCCGGCAAGATCAGCTTCTATCATCCGCCGGGCGGACCCGGCATTCGTGTTGACTCGCACATCTATCAGGGATACACCGTGCCCTCCCACTACGACTCGATGGTGGCCAAGGTGATTTCCTACGGCGACACGCGCGACCAGGCGATTCGCCGCATGCGGACGGCGCTTTCTGAAATGAGCATCGAAGGCATCAAGACCAACATCGCGCTTCATCAGGAACTGATGCACGACGCCCGATTCATGGAAGGTGGCACCAGCATTCACTATCTCGAGCAGCGCCTCGCCGCCAAGAACGAGGTCAAGAAAGGCGGCTGACCAGCGCCGATCATCGATGCCCTGGCTATCCATCAGCATCCACACCGACTGCCTGCACGCCGAAGCGCTGGCCGACGCGCTCCTTGAAGAAGGCGCGCTGGCTGCCGCCATCGAGGACGCAGATGCCGGCACGGCGGAAGAGACGCCGCAGTTCGGGGAGCCCGGCTCGATAACGCGGCCAGGCTGGGAGCGCTCACGTGTCGTTGCCCTGGTCCAGCCGGATACCGATCCCGCTCGGCTGGTCAGCATCTGCGCAATACGTGCCGGCCTCGACGACCTGCCCGCTTATAGTCAGCAAGAAGTCGCCGAACAGGACTGGGTACAGCTCACCCAGTCGCAGTTCGAGCCGATTCGCGTCTCCGAGCGCTTGTGGATTGTCCCCTCATGGCACCAGGCCCCGGATCCCGAGGCCATTGTTCTGGTACTCGATCCTGGCATGGCTTTCGGTACCGGCTCGCATCCGACGACTCGCCTGTGCCTGGAATGGCTTGAACGCCGAGTCGCCCCGGGGACGTCGCTCCTCGATTACGGTTGCGGTTCCGGCATTCTGGCCATCGCCGCCGCCAGACTCGGTGCCAGCAAGGTCCTCGGCGTGGACATCGACCCACAGGCGGTGACTGCCTCGATCAGCAATGCCGAGCGCAATGCTGTCGACGTCCGCTTCCAGGATTCCGCGCACCAACTCCAGGGCCAATTCGATATCGTCGTGGCCAACATCCTGGCCAACCCGCTCAAGGTCCTGGCGCCGGCGATCTGCGGTCACGTCCGCCCGGGTGGTAGCCTGGCGCTTTCGGGGATTCTCGTCGAACAGACTGAAGAACTGATCGCCGCCTACGCGCCTTACCTGCCGCTCGCTGTTGCCGACGCGCGCGAAGGCTGGGTTTGCCTGGCCGGCGTCAAGGAATAGCCAATGAAGACTTGCTGCCCAGGCTGCCAGACCGTCTTTCGCGTCACCTCGGAGCAACTCAAGGCACGTGCCGGCAAAGTCCGCTGCGGGCAATGCCGCAAGGTATTCAATGCGCTCGACAGTTTGCTCGACGACAACGAAGCGATCGTCACTCCTCAGCTACCGCCATCGTCGGCCGGCCCCGAGACAGTGATTCCGGCACCGACGGTCGCTGTGTTGCTGCGCCAGGAAGAAGAAGCGCCGGCCGATGATCCCCCGCCGGTTACCGACGCCCCCGCCAGCGCCGAGCCTGTTGAGAGCATTCCGGTCAGCATCCCGGCAGAAGCGCCGCTCGCCGCAGCCGGCCAGGCCGCAGCTGCTCCGGAACGCGAAGATGCCGACAGCCTCGTTCTGACGCGCGAAACCAGGGAAGCCCCTGACCACGACCGCTGGCTGGAAGGCGTGCCGAGCAAGCCGGTGCCGGCCACTGCGGGCAGAAGCCTGACCATGCCCTTCGCCATCGCCATCGTGCTCCTGGTGCTGACACTGGCCGGCCAGTTGGTCTTCCATTTTCGTGGCGTCCTCGCACTGACGACGCCCGGCCTGCGGCCAACGCTTGCCGCCATCAGCGCCGCGCTGGGTACCGACATCCCGCTGCCGCGCCATCCCGATCTGGTGAGCATCGAGGCCTCCGATCTGCAAACCGAACCCGGGCGCAGCAAGCTGCTGGCTCTGCAGGCGACGCTGCGCAACCGGGCCAGCTACGCACAGGCCTACCCGGCGATCGAGCTGACGCTCACCGATACGGACGACAAAGCGGTTGCACGGCGCGTTTTCCTGCCCGACGACTATCTGCCGCCAGGCGCCTTGGCGGAGAAATCGTTCCGCGGCAATAGCGACGTCGAAGTGCGCCTGTGGCTTGACGCCAAAGAGGTCAATGCCGCGGGCTACCGGCTCTACGTCTTCTACCCGTGATCGCTGCCGCTGCTGATAGAGTACCAAGCCCCACCACCGTGATCCTGTTCTTCTCTTCTTCCATCATTGAGTAGATTCCCGGAAAATCCATGTCCACACTCATTTGCGGCTCAATCGCTTTCGACAACATCATGGTCTTCCATGATCGTTTCAAGAATCACATTCTGCCCGAGCAGATCCACATCCTGAATGTCGCTTTCCTGGTCCCGGAAATGCGCAGGGAGTTTGGCGGTTGCGCCGGCAACATCGCCTATAACCTCAAACTGCTCGGTGGTGACCCGCTGATCATGGCAACGGTCGGTGACGACGCGGATTCCTACCTCTTGCGGCTGGACGACCTTGGATTGTCGCGCGCGCATGTGCGCCGGATCGCCGGCAGTTTTACGGCACAGGCCTTCATCACCACCGACCTCGACGACAACCAGATCACGGCGTTTCACCCCGGTGCGATGAGTTACTCGCACCTCAACAAGGTCACCGACGCGCCGGGTGCCACGCTCGGAATCGTTGCACCGGACGGGCGTGACGGCATGCTGAAGCACGCAGAGGACCTCGCGGCGGCAGGCATACCGTTCGTTTTCGACCCCGGCCAAGGCTTGCCGATGTTCTCCGGTGACGAACTGATGCACTTCATGAGGCGGGCTGCCTACGCCTGTTTCAACGACTACGAGGCCAAGCTGCTGTGTGACCGGACGGGGCGTTCGCTCGAGCAACTGGCCGATGAAGTCGAAGCGCTGATCGTCACCCTGGGTGGCGAAGGCTCGCGGATTTATGCCGAGGGCCGCTGTCACGAGATTCCTGCGGTCAAGCCTTACGCAGTCATTGATCCCACAGGCTGCGGCGATGCCTACCGCTCGGGTCTGCTGTATGGCATAGCCGAGTGCTGGGATTGGCAGAAAACCGGTCGCCTGGCGGCGGTGATGGGGGCGATCAAGATCGCCCATCGCGGGGGGCAGAACCATCACCTGAGCCGCCATGAAATTGCCGAGCATTACGCCCGAGCCTTTCACAGCGCGCCCTGGTAGCGGTGGTCACCAGCCATCGGCTGCCAGTCCCGGCAGCCACCCGCCGCCGGGTGGTCGCCGCCGATACGCTGCCATCGTGTTCGGCTAGCCCAGCTTGCACTCGTTGGCCAGGGGCCGCCCGGTGTTGACATCCATCAACACGCTCTTCCACGGCAGATCGATCCAGAGCAAGCCGTTTTGCCGATCCTCGTAGCGAGGGAGGCCCGAAGTAGAGTCATGGCGCAACAGCGTGCGCTGTTGGCCCTGCCAGCTGACCTCGATCAGATTGGCGTTGCGTGCGTCGCGCTGAACCAGGACGCTGCGACCCAGCTCACAGCGATAGACACCGCTGGCGAGTTGGAGCTGCAGTTGCCCACGCTCGTTGGTCGTGGCCGCCTGCGGGACGACAACCGCTGGCTGCGGGTCAAAGACCGAGCAGGCAGCAAGCGTCGCGGCCAAGGCGGTGATGCTGATCGGGCGAAGAAACGTCACACATTTACCTCGAGTTATGGAAAGTGTTGGGAAAATAGCATGACCGCTTTGCGGGTGGCGAGCAAATTCGAGCTTTGCCGGCCGGCGCGGGCTGCTGGCCGGCGGCATGCGATGAGAGTGTGCGAACGACTCGGACGATTCTGCCGAGGCTGTCGTGGCAGTCGCTCGACAGCTGCAATCGACTGCCGTTGACAGGGCCAAGCGTGCCAGAGACACTCTGCCCGGTGTCTTCCAAATCAATACTCACAGCAATCCCTGGACGATGAATGAACGCGACGCCCTGCTGACCACGGCGCTACGCGCCGTGGAGACCGTCGACAGGGATCGGCGAACGTGGACTGACGACGACCGATCGTGGTCCACCCAGGCAGCGGCAGAGGTCGTCGGGGAAAACGCCAGTCCAGCGGTATTCATCGCCCGTCGAGCGCAGCTTGCCCTGGAGCGCCTGCGAACCCGTGACGCCGGCTTCGTCCGTGTCGTCGACGGCCTGCGCTGGCGGCCATGGATCGGCCTGCTGACGACGGTGCTCGCTTTTGTCACCGGCCTGGCCATTGACCGCCTCGGATCCGGACCCAACATCAATCTCCTGGCACTGCCGGTCCTCGGCCTGCTGGCGTGGAATGTCACCGTTTACCTGTTGCTGCTTGTCGGCTCGCTGTCGCGTCTGCACCGCCAGGACGGTGCGCCGGGGCCCTTGCGCCGGCTTCTCGTCCGCTGCTTCACCGGTACCGGTCGCTGGCTGCAGCAGCACCGCGTGCAGCTGCCGGAAGCAGTGCTTTCCAGCCTGCTGAAAGACTGGAGCCGCGTTGCGGCGCCGCTCTATGCAGCCCGAGTGACGCGCATCCTGCACCTTGCCGCGGCCTTGTTTGCCGTCGGGATCATCGCCGGGCTCTATCTGCGTGGACTGGCCTTCGAATACCGCGCCGGCTGGGAAAGCACCTTTCTCGACGTCGAAACGGTGCACCGGATCCTGAGCATCATGCTGGCACCGGGCGTCTGGCTGACCGGACAGGCCCTGCCCGATCTCGGTGGTCTGGCAGCGATCCGTTTCGGAACCCTGCCGGCAACCGAGAACGCGGCGCCATGGCTGCACCTGATGGCAGCGACGATTGTGGTCATCGTCATCCTGCCGCGGCTGGCGCTCGGCCTGGGCAGTGGATTGCTTGAGTGGCAGCGGTCTACCCGGCTGATCACGCGTATCGAAGACCCCTATTTTCAGCGCCTGCTGCGTGGCTATCGTGCCGGCCCCGCTCACCTGACCGTCATCCCCTACAGTTATCATCCCGCCCCGGCGGCGATGGCCGGGCTGCAAGGCCTGATGGCCCGCGTCTTCGGTGGCAACGCCGCGATGCTGTGCACGGCGCCGGTGGGCTATGGCCAGGAAGAAGCACTGCCAGCCACCGCGCGGCCCGACGGCCGCGGGCCGACCTTCGCCCTGTTCAGCCTGGCGGCCACCCCGGAGCGGGAAGCACAGGGCGCCTTTGTCCGTAGCCTGCGCGCCATGGTGGCCGACACACCGGTCCTGCTGTTGATCGATGAAGCCCCGTGGCACGCCCGTTTCGACGCCGACCGCAAACGCCTCGACGAACGCCGTTCGGCATGGCGAGACGAACTCGCCGATCTCGATATCGCCCCGATATTCGTCGATCTCGCCCACCCCGACCTGAGCGTGGCGCAAGAAGAGATCGAGCGCCAGCTGGAACGACCCGCATGAACGATTTCCGTATTTCTCTCTCGCTGATCTCGCACACCAATGCCGGCAAGACGACGCTCGCCCGTACCCTGCTCGGGCGCGACGTCGGCGACGTCCGGGATGCGCCGCACGTCACGGTCGATAACGTTGCCTATGACCTGATCAGCACGCCCGCCGGCGACGAACTGATCCTCTGGGACACCCCCGGCTTCGGCGACAGTGCGCGGCTCGCCAAGCGTTTGCGCCAGCAAGGCAACCCGATCGGCTGGTTCCTCGGACAGGTGTGGGATCGCTTCCGCGATCGCTCGCTGTGGTTTTCGCAACAAGCGGTGGCGAACGTGCGCGACCAGGCAGACGTCGTGCTCTACCTGGTCAACGCTGCCGAGGAACCGGACGATACCGGCTACCTCGAACCCGAGTTCGCGGTGCTGGAGTGGATCGGCAAGCCGGTGATCGTGCTGCTCAATCAGACCGGGCGCTCGCGGCCGCGTGACGAAGAGGCGGCAGAACACGAACGCTGGCGCAGCGTGCTGTCCAGCTATCCAGTCGTCCGCTCGGTACTGGCGCTGGACGCCTTCGCGCGCTGCTGGGTGCAGGAAATCACCCTGCTGCAGGAGGTCGGAAAGATCTTGCCGGCAGAGCGCCGGCCCGCCTATGCGCGTCTGGTGGACGCCTGGCAGGCGCGGCGCGAGGCCCAGTTCGACGCGTCGGTTGGCGTCCTCGCGGAGGCGCTGGCGCGCGCCGCCGTGGACATCGAGACCTTGCCGGAAACGCGGATCAAGGGTGCTCTGCGCGATCTCGGTCGGGCGCTGGGCGTCGGCCGTGAAGACGGCGACGACGACAAGCAGCGTGCCTTGCAGGCGCTCGGTAGCCGTCTCGACGCCGACCTCCGTGCAGGCATGGATCGCTTGATCGCCATTCACCAACTCCAAGGCCATGCCGGCGAGGAACTCCGGCAACGGATCGAACGCACGGTGACGCTTGAAGCGCCGCTCCATGAGGGCAAGGCGGCACTGATGGGGAGTGCGTTAACCGGGGCGCTGACTGGTCTTGGCGTCGATATTGCCCATGCCGGTCTGACCTTCGGCGCCGGCATGCTGACCGGTGCCGTCGTCGGTGCACTGGGCGGCGCCGGCATAGCGCGCGGCGTCAATGTCGCACGCGGCAGACGCGGCACCACCTTGCGCTGGGACAACGCTTTCCTCGGCCAACTCCTCGTCACCTGGCTGCTGCGCTACCTGGCGGTGGCGCATTTTGGTCGCGGGCGGGGTGAATGGCGGGAAACCGAATACCCGTCTTTCTGGCGGCCTGTAGTCACCCAGGCGGTTGCCGAGAGCAGCACCGCACTGGTCGCGACCTGGTCAGCGCGCGAAGGCGGAATTGACGCGAACACGATCGCCACCCGAGCCCGGCCGGTAGTCGCCGAGATCGCCCGCAAGCTGCTGCAACGACTGTATCCCGGCACGCTCGACACGGCGCCAGCGCCAGCGGCGAAGGGCACGGACACGGCGACAGCGAACCCGGGCGCTGCGCCGCTGACCGACGAGCAGACAGCCGCAGGAAGCGCTGGCGACGGGAACCTGATCCACCACCAGCGACCAGACTGAGGCGCGATGGACTGGATCGCGCTGATCATTGCCGGGGTCTTTGAATGGGGCTGGCCGGTCGGGCTGAAGCTCGGCTGGTCGGACGCCGGCCTCGCCTGGGGATGGCTCGCCTTCGCCGCCATATCGATGGCGGCCAGCGGCACGCTGCTGCTGATCGCCCAACGGCGGATCGCCATGGGCACCGCCTACGCCGTGTGGACCGGCATCGGCGCCGTCGGCACCTTCCTCCTCGGCATCGCGATTTTCGGCGAGGCGGCGACGATCGAGCGCTTCGTCTGCGTCGGCCTGATCGTTGCCGGCATCGTCGGCCTCAAGGTTTCTTCAAGATAGGGCGAGCGGACGATGGACTGGATTGCACTTGCCATTGCCGGGGTCTTTGAATGGGGCTGGCCGGTCGGCCTCAAGCTCGGGCAAACCGAGCGTGGCCCGCACTGGGGCTGGCTCGGCTTTGCCATCGTCTGCATGGTCGCCAGCGGCGTGCTACTGCTTTACGCGCAGCTGACCATCCCGATGGGGACAGCCTATGCAGCATGGACCGGCATCGGCGCCGTCGGCACTTTTGCCATCGGCATACTGCTGTTCAAGGAGCCCGCGGAGTTGGCACGTTTCTTCTACATCGGGCTGATTGTCGTCGGCATTCTTGGCCTCAAACTGGCGGCCTAG
>NZ_JAVTWB010000279.1:0-3737 GCF_032229525.1 Accumulibacter sp.
GGCGGCATCGGTGTCGAATACTTCAGTTGCGGATCGGCCGGCGCGCCGGTGAGCACCTGCGCTTCGACCACCTGCGGCACGGCCAGCGAAAGGCCTGCCGAAAATGCCAGGACCAGTCCGTATGCTGCGGGCTTGTGTTTGTTCATCTGTGGCTCCTTTGTTGAACGGGGGTTGGTAAACAGCGAATGCCGGTAGCCCGCCCGACGGCCGCTTCAGGGCGTTGATCGGTAGAGTTTCTTCAGCGCCTGCTGGCCCGCAGCGGCAGCGTCGCGGCGACGGCAACAAATGCACGGCTGCGGCTCTTGTTGCACAAGGCGCCCGTGTTGATGAGGCTTCGGCCAGGGGACCAGAGCCGTCGAATCAATGCTACGGCGAGCCACGCGGCGCGTCGGTTGGGTTGTCGATCTCTGCGCTGCCCACGGCTGGCGCATCGAAACTGCCGCCCAGCGCCAGATGCAACCGGATACGGTTGGCGATCTGCTGGCCGCGCACGTGCACCAGGTTGGCCTCGGCGGCGATCTGATCGGACTGCAGGTTCGACACCCACAGCAGGTCTCGCTTGCCGGCACGGTACTGGATGGTGGCGATGCGCACCGCCTCGGCCGAATTGACCAGCGTGCCGGCGTCGAAGGGCAAGCGCCGCGACAGCATCTGCTCGTTGCCCAGGGCATTCTCTACCTCGCGGAAAGCACCGAGCAGCGCTGCGCCGTAGGCCGCCACCGCCTGCGCCTGCTGCGCGGTGGCGATCTGCACACGCGCCCGCAGCGCGCCGCCTTCGTAGATGGGGATAGACATACCAACGGCCGCCGAGGTCAGCCAGGGGTTCAGGCCCAGCGTCGCCAGCAAGGCGTCGCCCAGCCGGCCACCCAGCAGCGAAATCGACGCCCCCGGCAGCAGCGCCAGCTGCGCCGACTGCTGGCGGCGAAAGGCCAGCAGCAGCTGCTGCTGCGCCGCGAGGAGGTCGGGCCGACGATCGAGCAGTGAGGCGGGCGCGCCGGCTGCCACCGGTGGCGGCAATGCGGGATAGTCCTGCATGGCCTCGATCTCGGCCGCCGGGTAGCGCCCGATCAGCACTTCGAGCGCGCGACGTGCTTCGTCGTAGGCGGCCTGCGTCACCTGTACCTGGGCCCGGGCAACGTCGAGCTTGGCGCGGGTATCCGCCACGTCCAGGTTGGAATCCTTGCCGGCCGCACGGCGCACCTGCACCAGCGCCAGAAGTTCCTCATACACCTGAACCGCCCGGCGGGCGACCGCCAGCTGCTGGCGCGCTTCGCTGGCCAGGTACCAGGCCTTGGCGACGGTGGCGGCCAGCGACTGGCGCGCGTAGGCGTAATCCAGCGCCGAAGCTGCGGCGCCCGCTTCGGCGGCGGCGCGCTGCGCGCGCAGGCGGCCCCACAGGTCCAGCTCCCAGCCCACGCCGGCGTAGGCGATGGTGGAATTGGCGGAGCCATTGTTGGCGTTGTCCGTGGTGCGTGCACCGAGCTGGGCACCCACCATCGGCAGCATCCGTGCGCCGACGACGACCACCGCCTGCTGCGCGATGCGCACGCTTTCGGCGGCCTGCGCCAGATCACGGTTGTGAGCAATGGCCTCGGCCACCAGACGGTTGAGCACCGGGTCAGCGAAGCTCTTCAGCCAGTCGTCGGCCACCGCTGCCGACGCCGCCCGGGCCTGCCATGCCGACGGCACCGCGGTGCCTTGCGGCAGCGCCTCACGCAACACTTCGTCGGGCGCAGGTGGCGGGCCGAGCCCGCAGCCCGCCACCGCCGCGGTGATGGCGACGAGCAGGCCGATCCGTGCGCTGCGCGTCATGCCGTCATCCCGAGAATGGATAGATCCAGTTGAACCAGGAATAGGCCCGGATGCCGATCTTGCGCATCCACACAAAGGGGCTGTCAGGGTTGGTGAAGATAGTGGCACGGCCCTGCATGCCGATCGGGAACTTGGACTGCTCGGGGTCGTCGAGCCGGATGACCACCGCGAACTGCCCCTGCGGCACTTCGGCGGGCACGTAGTTAAAGGTGGGCAGCACGCCGCTGGGCAGCATCTGCCCGGCGCCGCTGCCCTGCCAGACGGCCTCGACCTTGCCGGTCCAGATCTGCCCGGGGTAGAGATCGAGCGCAGCTTCGGTGGGCTGGCCGGGTTTGACGTACTTCAGGTTCTCCTGAAAGAAATTGGCCAGCAGGTAGCGGTCGGCCGAGACGATGAACGAGGCGATGGCACCAAAACGCACCTCGCCGGCGACCATGCCCGGGCGCACCTGCAGGTTGATGATGTAGCCATCCTCCGGTGCCACCATCAAGGTGTTGTCGAGATAGAAGTGCGCCAGGGCGAGCTCGGCCTCGATGGCGGCGACGCTGGTGTTCACACCGCCAATGTCGCTGGTGGCACGCAGCCGGGCGCGCTGCTCGTCGGCCTGCGCTTCCACGATGCCCGCTTCGTTCGCCGCCACCTGCGCGGCCCATTTCTGCGCATCCTCCTCCGGCCCCGCGCCCTGCTTGGCCAGGCCAGCAGAAAGTTTCTGCTGATACTTCGCGTACGTGAGCTCGCTCTTGAGCCTCTTCACCTTCGCCGCCCCCGCCGCGACGTCGGCCTTGCTGATGCGCACGTCCTGTTTGGCCTTGGCTAGCTGCGCCTCGAGCTGCTGCACCTTCAACTGATAGGGGCGCCGGTCGAACTGGAATAGCGGCGCGCCCTTCTTTACCGGCACGTTCTGCTCGACCAGGACGGCGGTCACCAGCGTCGGCTCGGGCAACCGCGGGGTCAGCTGGATGGTGTGCTGGATCAGTCTCGCCTCGGTGGCGTAGGGCGTAACGAAACGCAGGCCAATCAGAAAAATGATCAGCAGATGCAGCCCGAAGAACGCCGACACCACGCCCCAGGCAATGGTGAACTTCAACCACTTGAACTTGAAAAAGACCAGCCAGACGATCGTAATGAAACCGAAGAGCATGACGAAACCAGCAATCATCGTCGTCGCTCCTCAGCTGTCGTCGCCGGCGCGCGGCGTGGCGGCTGGTAGCGGCTCGGCCGCGGGTCTGGCAGCCCCGGCCGGTTTCGGCTTGGGCTTGTCTTCGAGACGCGCAATCTCCTCGTCGATGGCCCGCGCTTCCTCGCGTGGGAAGCGCCGGATGTCGACGATGTCGGTGGGCTTGAAAGCCCAGATGAAAGCCTGCACCCAGGGGTAGATGGTCGGCAGCAACCCGGCCCAGCCAAGCAGTTTCACGGCCTCGGCTTCCGGGTGTTTGCGCGCGATGGCGATGCGCCCCGGCAGGCCGGCCAGCCAGACCAATGTCCCGACGCCGGCCGCACCCGCCAGGAACAAGGTAAGGAACGTCAGGTAGTCCCAGAAATCAATTTCGAATCCGAGCATGACTGCACTTCTCCTCGTGATATGGGGCGTGCGCGCGACAATCCGTTTGCCCTCGCCTGAAAAAAACCGGGCCGCTCCCTGCGGAGCGGCCCGGGTGGATCAACAAGCCAGATCGCGAACGCCAGCGTCTCGGCGCAAGGCTAGTGCGGCCCGGGTTGCACTCGCGTCAGCGGTTTCCCGTCCATCGCCTCGGAGCGCGCGCCTTCCAGCTTCTTGATGTCCTCAGGCGACAACTGCGGCCGGTCCACCTTGATCGTCAGCTTGTTCAGCTTGGCGGTGAGCGGGAACGGCGGCTTGTAGTCGGCATCGTTCACGCCGGTCAGCGTGTCGGAGCCGATGTCAAAGCTCTCGTCCCACTGCAGGA